>JAGXAF010000182.1 GCA_018971675.1 Bradyrhizobium sp. | reverse complement strand
GAGCACTTCGAGCAGGCAATAGAGCCGCATGCCGCGCAACCGCCGCAGCGGCGAGGCTTCCGGCGCCGCCGCAAGTTCCTTCGCGCGCGCCAGCAGCCGGTCGACGTCCGCGATCGACAGCACCTTGGGCAGGCCGCGGCCGCGCTTCGGACCCGACAGGATCGCCGCGGGGTCGTCGCTGCGAATCCGTTCGTTGAGCAGGAACCGGAACAGGTGCCGCAGCGCCGAGAGCCGCCGCGCCACGCTCGACGATTTGAAGCCGCGGGTGTCGAGATCGGCGAGATAATCCCGCAGCGTCTGGGTCCCGGTGCTGGCAAAACCCTGGCCGTTGCGGCCGAGAAAGTCGGAAAAATCCGTGAGGTCGCGGCGATAGGCGTCCAGCGTATTGACGCCGGCGCCCTGTTCGGCCGCCAGCATGTCGATGAACAGTCCGGTCAATCTGGCATCGGAGACCTTGCAATCCATGCCGGGACCGTAACAGCTATTTCTTGAGGAATTTATCCGCGGGGATGGTCACGGTCATTTCCCGGGGTTTCGGGTTGACGAAATTCGCCAGCGCGTAGATCGCCCCGTAGATGATTCCAGCGATGATCGCCACGACCGTCAGAAAGCGGAACAGGCTGGGCATGCGCGAGCCTCGGGGGCCGAATTAACCATTGAGTCGCCGGAATCATCGAGGACCCGACTACCAACATGTTCCTCCCGCCGTTGCAAGAGTCACCAGTGCGGTGGATTGGCCGCCGGGGGGCGAATGTCAGAACCGGGACACCAGAGCGTTTTCGAGCGAAGCATGCCCTCGGACTTGATCCGTGGGTGGATACCGGTTCGCGTAAAGAAAACGCGTCAATACAAGAATCTGGAGTTCCGTTTCCGATTCCATCGGAACGGAAACGGCTCTAGCAACGATATCGGCGGGGATAGTAAGGTGGCTTGGAATGCCGCCATCCTGCGGCAACAGAGTTTTAATAGAGTTTTGATGTCCGAGACCGTCTCACAGGCTGGAGCCCAGCCATCCCGGGAGGCCGAAATCACGGCGGCGCTGGGATCGCGCTCGATCGTGCTGGTGGGCATGATGGGAGCCGGCAAGTCCTCCATCGGTCGCAGGCTGGCGGTGCGGCTGGGGCTGCCGTTTCTCGATGCCGACACCGAGATCGAGGCCGCCGCCGGGATGTCGATTCCCGATATTTTCGAAACCCATGGCGAGCCGGATTTCAGGGACGGCGAGGCGCGCGTGATCGCGCGGCTGCTCGACGGCGGGGCAAGCGTGCTTGCCACCGGCGGCGGTGCTTTGCTGCGCCGGGAAACCCGCGACCGGATCAGCCTCAAGGCGATCTCGATCTGGCTCAAGGCCGATGTCGACACCATCATGCGCCGGGTCAGGCGCCGCGCCGATCGCCCTTTGTTGCGGACGGCGGACCCCGCCGCGACCGTCGAGCGCCTGATCGGCGAACGGGAGCCGTTTTATCAGGCTGCCGATCTCACGATCTGGTCGCGTGAGGTGCCGCATGAAAAAATCGTCGACGAGTGCGTCGACGCCTTGCATGCCAGGCTTTGCCGCGGGGCGGCGATCGCTCCGGCATCGGATACTTTGGACGCCACATGATGACCGCGCCGCTCAACCATTCCGCCGCGATCACGGTCGACGTCGCCCTTGGCGACCGCGCCTATGACATCGTGATCGGCCGCGACGTGCTGGCGTCGCTGGGCGCGCGCATTGCCGCGCTGCGGCCGGGCGCACGCACCGCCATTGTCACCGACCGGACGGTGGCGAAGCACTGGCTGGCCAGGACGGAGGCCGCGCTGTCGGATGCCGGCATCGCGACATCGCATGTCATCGTCGGCGAAGGCGAGGGTACCAAGAGCTATGCCGGGCTTGAGGAGGTCAGCGAGGCGCTGATCGCCGCCAGGATCGAGCGCAACGACCTGGTGATCGCGCTCGGCGGTGGCGTGGTCGGCGACCTCGCGGGCTTTGCCGCGGCCATCCTGCGCCGCGGCGTCGATTTCGTGCAAGTGCCGACCTCGCTGCTGGCGCAGGTCGATTCATCGGTCGGCGGCAAGACCGGAATCAATTCGCCGCGCGGCAAGAACCTGCTCGGCGCGTTTCATCAGCCGCTCTTGGTGGTGGCCGACACCGCGGTGCTCGACACGCTGTCGCCGCGCCAGTTTCGCGCCGGCTATGCCGAGGTCGCCAAATATGGCGTCCTCGGTGATGAAGCGTTCTTCTCGTGGCTTGAGACCAACCATGCCGACATCTTCGCCGGCAACGCCGCGCGCGAACACGCCATTGCGACCTCGTGCCGGGCCAAGGCCGCCATCGTGGCGCGCGACGAGCGCGAGACGGGCGAACGCGCGTTGCTCAATCTCGGCCACACCTTCGGTCACGCGCTGGAAGCCGCGACCGGATTCTCCGACCGGCTGTTCCATGGCGAAGGCGTCGCCGTCGGCATGGTCCTCGCGGCGGAATTTTCCGCGCAGCTCGGCATGATCGCCGCCGCCGACGCGGCCCGGATTCAGCGGCACCTCGCCGGGGTCGGACTGCCGACCCGTCTGCAGGACATCGCCGGATTTGCCCAGGAAGGCCTCGCGGATGCCGATGCCCTGATGGCGTTGATGGCGCAGGACAAGAAGGTCAGGCGCGGCCGGCTGACCTTCATCCTGCTCGAGGCCGTCGGGCGCGCCGTGATCGCGTCCGACGTCGAGCCGGCGCTGGTGCGCGATTTTCTGGCGCGCAAGCTGCTACGAGCATGATCCGGAAAAGTTGATATCCGGTTTTCCGGGAAGATCGTGTTCCAGACATGAAGTAGACTGAACGCCATGGACTGGGTTGCACTTTCCATCGTCATTGCCTGCCTCTTGGTCTCGGCATTCTTTTCCGCGAGCGAGACCGCGCTGACCGGTGCCTCGCGCGCCGGCATGTTGCGGCTGTCCAAGCAGGGCAACAGCGAGGCGGGCTTCGTCTCGGCCCTGTTCGCGATGCGCGAGCGGATGATCGGGGCGTTGTTGCTCGGCAACAATATCGCCAATATCGGCGCCTCGGCGCTGGCGACCGGCATCTTCACGGCCTGGTTCGGCGAAGTCGGCGTGCTCTACGCCACCGCCGTGATGACGGTGATGGTCGTGATCTTCGCCGAGGTGCTGCCGAAGACTATCGCGATCAACGCGCCGGACCGGGTATCGCTCCTGGTCGCGCGGCCGATGACGGTGATGGTCTACCTGCTGGGACCGCTGCTCACGGTCATCGAAGGGATCGTGCGCCTGCTGATGACCGCGTTCGGCATCAAGATCGGCGCCAACCAGCCGATCCTGTCGCCGACCGAGCGGCTGCGCGGCGCGGTCGATCTGCTGCATCACGAAGGCAAGGTCGAAAAGCAGGACCGCGACATGTTCGGCGGCCTGCTCGACCTGCGCGAATTGCAGGTCTCGGACGTGATGGTTCATCGTACCGAAATGGTGATGATCAATGCCGACCTGCCGCCGGAGGAACTGGTGGCCGAGGTCCTGGCTACCGAATACACGCGGATTCCGCTGTGGCGGGACAAGCCGGAAAATATTGTCGGCGTGCTGCATGCCAAGGATCTGTTGCGTGCGATCCGCGCCGCCGAGGGCGACTCCACCCGGATCGACGTTTCGGCCATTGCACTGCCGCCATGGTTCGTGCCGGAGATGCGCTCGGTCTCCGAACAGCTCAAGGCGTTCCGCCGTCGCAAGACCCACTTCGCACTGGTGGTCGACGAGTACGGCGAAGTCGAAGGCATGGTGACGCTGGAGGACATCCTGGAAGAGATCGTCGGTGACATTGCCGACGAGCACGACGTGGTGGTGGCGGGCGTTCGCGCCCAGCCCGACGGTTCCGTGGTGGTCGACGGCTCGGTGCCGATCCGCGATCTCAACCGCGCGATGGACTGGCACCTGCCCGATCAGGAGGCGACCACCATCGCGGGCCTGGTGATCCACGAGGCCCGTTCGATCCCGGAACGCGGCCAGAGCTTCACCTTCCACGGCTTCCGCTTTCGGGTGCTGCGCCGTGAACGCAACCGCATTACCGCGCTACGTATCGTCGCGGTGCCGCGCGAGAGCGAAAGCGACGAGAAAAAGCCGAAGCGGGCCGGCACGGCGTTTTAGGCCGCGCGATCCGAAGGTGACGGGGTGACGAACTCTGCCGCGTTCCTGGCTGGATGACTGGATATCAGGCGACGATCAGGCTTGTGCGTCGGGCAGGCTTATTCGCCCGGCGCCTGTGCCTTGATCGCCAGCGCGTGCACGGGCCCGGCGAGTTCCGCGGCCAGCGTCGCATTTATCATGCGGTGGCGCTCGATCAGGCTCTTCCCTTTGAACGCGGGCGACACGACATGAATCCTGAAATGCGTCTGGCCGCCCGGCCTGTGGCCGGCATGGCCTTCGTGAAGATGCGACTCGTCGATGACGTCGAGGGTTTCCGGCGTGAAAGCTTCGCGCAACTTGTTCGCGATAGCGTGCTTGACCGGCTGATCGGTGTTCATGGCCGGCCAATACATCCGCGACCGCCAGCCGTCAATGGCGCGCGATCAGAATTGAGAGTTTCACAATGTCAAGACTTGAAGCCTTTCGCATTGCGTTGTCATAGTCAGCCATGCCGATCGATTCATCCAAATTTTTCGATTCCATTCGAATCAAACCCAACAAGCTGAGTGCGAAGCAGCAGGCACAGGCGCGCGAGGAATCCGCGATGTGCGAGTGGCCGGACTGCAAGAACAAGGGACCGCATCGCGCGCCCAAGGGCCGGGAGAATTCGCGGGAATACTGGCATTTCTGCCTCAACCATGTTCGCGAATACAACCAGTCCTATAATTTCTTCCAGGGCATGAATGCGGAGGCGGTCGCGCGCTACCAGAAGGACGCGTTGACCGGCCACCGTCCGACCTGGAAGATGGGCGCCAACACCGGCTCCAAGAAGGGCAAGGGCGGCGCCGAAGCCGACCTGGAAGGAGCTTCCGATCCGTTCAGCATGTTCAGCGAACTCAATGGCCGCGGACGCTGGCGGCCGGGTCCGGGCGCTGGCGCCGAGGCCAAGGTCGAAACGAGGAAAGTGTTCAACGCCGAGCGCAAGGCGTTGCAGGTGATGGGATTGGGCTCCGAAGCCTCGCTCGGCGACGTCAAGGCCAGGTACAAGGCGCTGGTGAAGCAGCATCACCCCGACGCCAATGGCGGCGACCGCTCCACCGAAGACCGCCTGATCGAGATCATCAAGGCGTACAATTATCTAAAGACCGTGGTGCGCGGCGCGTAGAGCCTTTATCCGTTCCGATGGAATCGGAACGGGGCTCTGGCTTCTTCTTTTGACGCGTTTCCTTTGCGCGAACCGGTATTCACCCGCAGATCAAGTCCGAGGGCATGCTTTGCCCGAAAATGCTCGGGCACGGCTATTTCCGCGCCGGTTCGATCACGCCGCCACCATTGCGGCGCCGGATCGTCCATACCGCGAGCGCCGTGATCAGCGCGCCGCCGATCACCAGCGGCATCCAGTAATGCTTCGCGTGGCTGCCCAGACCGGCAAGGTGGCCGTAGCGTTCGAGCAGCGATACGGCGAGGACGCCCGGCAGCACATGGGCCGGCGCCCATAGCAGGATCGCCGGAATATTGACCGCGTAGAAGCGCAGCGGCGGCATGCCGAGCGACCCGGCGGTGATCGGCACGAAGGCCCTGATCGGCGGCACGAAGCGCGCGAAAAATACCGCCAACGCCCCCCAGCGATGAAAGAACGCCTCGCTCTGGGCGATCACCCGCGGGTAATTTGCCATCGGCCAGGTCGACAGGATCTCGCGCTGGCTGCGGTGCCCGATCCAGAATGCCGACCCGTCGCCGAGCACGGCGCCGGCGACTGCCGCGGCCAGCACCCCGGCGAGTTGCAATTCGCCGCCGGGCACCAGAGCGCTCAACGCCAGGATGATGGTCGAGCCGGGGATCACCGATCCCACCACGGGAACGGCCTCCAGCAAGGCCGCCAGGAACAGCGTGAGATAGGCAAGCCAGGCGTTCGCCGAGACAAAGGTTACCAATGAATCGATAAAGGAGGTCACAAGGTTCCTGTGCTGACGCGGGCGGCCGATGGTGGCCTGACCTCAACATAAGTAGCAACGGTGGCGGAAAGTGCCACCAAATCGCTCCTCGGTGGCAGGCACCAGATCGAACGGGCGAAAACGCGGCGTGATTCGCAAGGCAGCCTTCCAAAAGCCGCGGCCGGCCCTTATCTTGATGAAAAAGCAGCGGAACTTTTGATTGAGCGGCGGGCTTCTGCCGGCCGTTGCTCTCTGCTAGGTTCCGGTGAGCACCCATCTGCAGCCACACCGCGAAGATCTGGTTTCGGGAACGCCCCGAGACCCCGGAGGACCGATGACGACCGCCGCCACGACCAAAACCCAAGAGCCCGTAGGTCTGCCTGACATGAAGGTGTCGGTCCGGCAGGTGTTCGGTATCGACAGCGATCTGGAGGTGCCGGCCTATTCCGAGGTGGATCCGCACGTGCCGGAAGTCGATGCGGATTATCGCTTCGACCGCGCCACCACGCTTGCGATCCTCGCCGGTTTTTCCAAGAACCGCCGCGTCATGGTCACCGGCTATCACGGCACCGGCAAGTCGACGCATATCGAGCAGGTGGCGGCCCGGCTGAACTGGCCCTGCGTCCGCGTCAACCTCGACAGTCACATCAGCCGTATCGATCTGGTCGGCAAGGATTCGATCGTCATCAAGGACGGCAAGCAGGTCACGGAATTCCGCGACGGCATCCTGCCCTGGGCCTTGCAGCACAATATCGCACTGGTGTTCGACGAATACGATGCCGGCCGTCCCGACGTGATGTTCGTGATCCAGCGGGTGCTGGAAGTTTCCGGTCGCCTGACGCTGCTCGACCAGAACAAGGTGATCAAGCCGCATCCGGCGTTCCGGCTGTTCTCGACCGCCAATACGGTCGGTCTCGGTGATACTTCCGGCCTCTATCACGGCACCCAGCAGATCAACCAGGGCCAGATGGACCGCTGGTCGATCGTCACCACGCTGAACTATCTCGCCCATGACGAGGAAGTCGAGATCGTGCTGGCGAAGGCGCGCCACTACCGAAG
>JAGXAF010000181.1 GCA_018971675.1 Bradyrhizobium sp. | reverse complement strand
CTTCTCCCGCAAGGGGAGAAGGCAAGCAACACATTCACGGCGCGATGTTCAGCACAGCCTTCATGTTGGGATGGAAGCGGCAATAATATTCGACCGTGCCGGCTTTCTTCAGAACCATGCTGATGGTCTTCTTCGGCGGCATCATCACGTCGAAATCGCCGTTTCGCGCGGTAGCGGTATGGGCGAAGACATCCTTGTTGACCAGCCTGACGGTATCGCCGACCTTGGCCGAGGCCACGGCCGGCGAGATTTCCAGGTTTTCCATCGAGATCTCGATGGTGGCAGCCTGCGCCGAGACGGAGATCCCCAGCGCCAGCGCTGCAACGATCGGGCAAATCCATCTCGGCGTCATCGACGGCTTCCTTACTTCAGTTCGGAGGCGACGTGTTCGGCGTGCTGCTCATGGCCCTGGAAAATCTTCAGGCCGGTCTGCAGCAGGCTTTTCAGTTCACCGTTGCTGGCGGACGGAATCAGCGTGGTCTCCAGCGCGTTGTCGACCGCCTGGTGGTAGGCGACCTCATTGGCGACATAGGCCTTGTCGAACTCCGCGCCCTTCAGCTTCGAGAGCTCATCGAGCTTGGCCTTGGCGTTTTTCTGCAGGGTCTTGCTGGTGTCGTTGTCTTCCGGCGTCACCTTGAGCTTCTTGACGAGGGCCAGCGCCTGCTTGTTCACGGCTTCATGGTCGCGCACCATGTCCCGGGCGAATGCCTTGACCTCCTTGTTGCCGGACTTGGCCAGCGCCTGTTTGGCGGCGGCGATATCGATCGCACCCGCGGTGTAGGCGATATGGGCGATCTGCGGATCGGTCGGGCCTGCCGCGAAGGCGACGCCGCTGATGAGGCTGGCCGCGGCGATGGCCGCGCTCAATCGAATGAACATATCTTCATACTCCTGTCCTGTGGCGCCGGGACCCAAGCCGCCGGGCGTTTGATTGCACAGGGATTGGATGGCGCGCGCGCCGAAAGGTTCCAAAGATTATGCGGTGAAGCCGAGCTTTTTCAGCACCGCTTCCGTCAGCCGTTCGCAGCGCTTCCCGGCAAACGGAAAGGCTTCGATTACCACCGGGCCGATTTTCTTCTCGACATTCTCGCGCAGCATGGCGCGGGCACGGTGCAGCCTGGTTTTCACCGTCTCCGGCTTGAGATCGAGTATCTCGGCGGTTTCCTCGACATTCATTCCCTCGATCACGCGGGTGATGAAGACGATGCGGAAAGCTTCGGGCAGTTCGTCGATCGCATGCTCGACGACACGCTGGATTTCACGTTGTGCCATGGATTTTTCCGGATCTTCCGTCGCCGCCGAAATAGGGAATTGAATGATTTGCGCTTCCAGGGCGCCCGGTGCCAGATTGTCGATGTTGACGTTCGGTCGCTGCCGGCGGAGCCGGCCCAGCGCCTCGTTCATGGCGATGCGCGACAGCCAGGTCGCGAGGCTGGAGTCGCCGCGAAAACTGTCCAGATGCGTGAACGCGCGCGCATAGGTGTCCTGCACGACGTCCTCGGCCTCGCTGTCGTTGCGCAGGATGCCGCGGGCGAGCCGGTAGAGCCTGCGGTTGTTGGCCTGCATGATCGAGCGGACCGCCGCCTCGTCCCGCGCCATGGCGCGACGGACCAGGTCCGCATCCGCCGTCGCGGTGGGCGCCGGGGCGATTTGAGATGTCTGTGCGGGGGGCATCCTTGGAACTCCGTCCGGTCGTGCTGAATCCAATATCTGGTTAGATGACGCAGCGGCAAACAGGTTCCCGCCGGCGATTACGGGGGCGATTTGAGGTTAACCTACCCTAAAAACCTTATCCTTCGCGCCGGCGCGGCCGCGGGCTACCGTGCCGCGGTCACCATGATCTCGACGCTGTATTTCGGCGCCGCGAGCTTGACCTCGACGGTGGCGCGCGCCGGGGTATTCCCCGCCGACACCCAGCGGTCCCATACCGCATTCATTTCCGCGAATTTCTTCATGTCGGTGAGGTAGATCGTCGCCGTCAACAGCTTCGACTTGTCGCTTCCCGCCTTTGCCAGATGGTCATCGATGATCGACAGCACCTCCTGGGTCTGTTTGGTAACGCTTTCTCCGGCCGCCGTGTGGGCGACGATGCCCGCGAGATAGACGGTGTCGCCATGGACGACGATCTGGCTCATGCGCGGACCGGTTTCGAAACGCTGGATGGTCATGTTTTTCTCCAAGAAAGTGCCGCCGGTTACTTAGCGCGCCGATGCGCCGCCCGCCACTGCCCGCGCGTTTTCACGGGAGAGCCTTCGCCGCCAAGGCCTTGTTCTCTCTCCTGTTCGGCCACGACGCCGCGGCTGCGGGCGTCGGCGATCCCGTCGCGGCGACCAGCCCCCGTGGCCGGGTGATGCGATCCACGTCGCGGGCATCGACGCGCCAATTGTTTCAGTTTGGGATCGCTCGACTACAGAGTGCAGCGGGCTTGCAACACTTCATTTGAATTTGTTTTGAGCAAGCGTCGGCATCTGGACAAGAACCCGATCTCGCAACACGGTGACGATGCATCACGAAAGAAGGTCAGTTTGGGGTTCGACGGGTTTTTGGGCTGGGGCTGGAAGATGAACCTGGTGACGGGGTTGCTCGCGGCGGTTCTCCTGCTGGCAGGAGTTACCGCAAGCCATGCGGTGGTTCGCATCGGGGATGATCGTGGTGGCCGGATCGGAACCTATGTCGATAAATATCAGGACCTGCGCAGTTCGGGCCAGACCGTGATCATCGACGGCCTGTGCGCCTCCGCCTGCACCATCGTCCTCGGTGCGGTGCCGCATGACAAGATTTGCGTGACATCGCATGCCAATCTCGGGTTCCACGCGGCTTGGGATTTTGGCGCCAACGGCCGCGCCGTCACC
Source organism: Bradyrhizobium sp. (assembly GCA_018971675.1). Classification (GTDB taxonomy): domain Bacteria; phylum Pseudomonadota; class Alphaproteobacteria; order Rhizobiales; family Xanthobacteraceae; genus Bradyrhizobium. The sequence goes on along the minus strand of JAGXAF010000181.1, from coordinate 4,247 downwards.
AACCCCGAAGCAACCCAGATGCTGTATTCGATGTATCCACCGGCGGTGAGGCGCTGGATCGCCGCCCGTGGCGGGTTGACCCCTCACATGATTTTCCTGCATGGCAAGCAGCTGATGAGCATGTACAAGCCTTGTTATCTCGATGCTCAAGCTTCTTCGCACCAAGCTTTTTCGCACTAAGCGCACTAAGCCTCCCCGCACCCTGGCAATCGGGCCGCGTCCCGTCTTCAGCATGACGTGATCGGGCGCCGCCGCGAGGCGCTTGCCGGCCGGCTTAACTGGCTCTATCTGAAAGGATAATCTCGCTAGCCGGCGCCGCTGGCCAGCCGATGCCTGTCCCGCCGAGGCCGCTCGCGCATGGCGCAGTCCTGCAGTACGCAACAGCACGCATCCGCCAACGCCTCGCGGGGCCGGGTCGCGCAGGTCATTGTCATGGGCGGTGGGGGCCTTGGGGTGGCTGCGTTGCTCGGGGCGCTGCTGCTGTGGCTCCATTACGGCACGGCGGTGTTTTTCGAGACCATCGCGGCAGGCATATCGGCCTGCTTCTGAGGGTAGTTTGAGGGAATTCAGGATGAATCGGACGACACGCCCGCTTGTTATTGTCGGTGCTTTCACCGGGAGCATCGTCGTTGGCCTGGTACTCATGCTGTGGGCGCTCGGCGGATTGCGGCATGCAGCGACGCCGGCCGCCATCGGCGGACCATTCCAGCTCACAGACCAGAGCGGCCAGACGGTGACCGAAAAGAACCTGCTTGGCCGCCCGACGCTGATCTTTTTCGGCTTTACCCATTGCCCCGACGTCTGCCCGACCTCGCTGTTCGAGATGTCCGAGGTGCTACGGGCGATGGGCAAGGACGCCGACCGCGTCAATGCCTATTTCATCTCGGTCGATCCCGAGCGCGACACCCGCGCGGCGATGAAGGACTATCTGTCGAGTTTCGACCCGCATCTGAAAGGCCTGATCGGCACGCCGGACGAGGTGGCGAAGGTGACTGCCGATTACCGGGTCTATACCCGCAAGGTGCCTTTGAAGAACGGCGACTACACCATGGACCATACCGCGCTGATCTATCTGATGGACCGCAACGGCAAGTTCGTGTCGCCGTTCAATCTCAACCGCAAGCCCGAGGAAGCGGCGGCCGACCTCAAACATTACCTCTGAGGCTTGACCCCCGAGACTTCTTGACCCCCGAGACTTGACGCCAGAGACTTGACCCCTGGGACTTGGGCTCCCTTGCTCTCGGCGTCCCGAGCTTCTTGGTGGACTTCTGGGGTCGGCGCGGCCGAACGCATTCGCGTTATCGGCCGGATGGTCTATAAGGCGCTCGAACTTTCAACGCGCCGTCAGTAATGCCTGGACAAACCATCATCTTGCCGCGTCATGTCTTTGCGTCAGGGCTCGTCCGGACCATTCTGGCCGCGGCCGGGATATGGCTGGCAGCCAGCCTGTGCGGCGGCGCGGCGCAGGCCCAGACGCAGACCGCGCCCAAACCAAGGACGGAAGCAGCGCCCCAGGCTGTGCCCGGCTTCTGGGACCCGAGGCGGCGCCCGGAGCGGCCGGACCTGTCGCGCCTGACCGTGATCCGGTTCCTGACCGAAACGGATTATCCGCCGTTCAACTTCACCGGGGCCGACGGCAACCCCGCGGGTTTCAATGTCGATCTCGCGCGCGCGCTGTGCGACGAGATCAAGATCAGCTGCACCGTCCAGATGCGGCGGTTCGAGACCCTGATCGATGCGCTGACCAGTAACCGCGGTGACGCCATCATCGCCTCGCTCGCGGTAACGCCGGAACTGCGCACGAAAGTCGATTTCACCGATCCCTATTACCGGGCGCCGGCGCGCTTCGTGTCGCGCAGGGATGCGGTGATGGCGGAGGTGCGCCCGGAATATCTCGAGGGCAAGAAAGTCGGCGTCATCGCCGGCTCCGCGCACGAAGCCTATCTGAAAGCGATGTTCACCGACGCCGAACTGCATCCCTATCCGAACGACGACGCGTTACGGACGGCACTGCGCCGCGGGGAGGTCGATTTCATTTTCGGCGACGCGATCTCGCTGGCGTTCTGGATCAACGGCACCGACTCCGGCGATTGCTGCGCGTTTTCCGGTGGCCCGTTCGTCGAGAGTCGCTATTTCGGCGAAGGCATCGGCATCGCCGTGCGCAAGGGCAATGATCTGCTGCGCCAGGCCTTGAACTGGGCGCTGTTCCGGGTCTGGGAAAAAGGCCGCTACACCGACCTGTGGCTGCATTATTTCTCGGTCAGTCCCTTCTAGGTCGAATGTTCTCGTTATTGCGGGGAGCAGGGCGCCGAAGCAATCCAGTCTTTTCTCGTGGCCCTGGATTGCTTCGCTTCGCTCGCCATGACCGCTATATTGCAGCTATATCAGCTTCCTGACCTCGGAGACTTTTCCCGGATGTCCAATCCCAACGATCTGCGCGCGCTCGCCGAGCAGTCCAATGCCTGGCCGTTTGAACAGGCAAAGCAGATCGTTGCGCGGCTGAAAAGGAAGCCAAAGGACGAAGTGCTGTTCGAGACCGGCTATGGTCCCTCCGGCCTGCCGCATATCGGCACTTTCGGTGAGGTCGCGCGCACCACCATGGTGCGCCATGCCTTTCGCGTACTGACCGGAGACAAGATCAAGACCCGCCTGATTGCGTTCTCCGATGACATGGACGGGCTGCGCAAGGTGCCAGACAACGTGCCCAACAAGGAGATGCTGGAAAGGCATCTGGGCAAGCCGTTGACCACGGTACCGGATCCGTTCGGCACCCACGATAGTTTCGGCGCCCACAACAACGCGCGGCTGCGCGCCTTTCTCGACACCTTCGGCTTCGACTACGAATTCGCCAGTTCGACCCATTACTACAAATCGGGACGGTTCGACGCCGCGCTGCTCAAGGTGCTGGAACGGCTGGACTCCGTGATGGCGATCATGTTGCCGTCGCTGCGCGAGGAACGTGCCACCACCTATTCGCCGTTCCTCCCCATTTGTCCGCGCACGGGCGTGGTGCTTTATGTGCCGGTCACCGAGCATGATGCGAAGGCCGGCACCATTTCCTACGACGACCCCGAGACCAGGGAGCGGGTCACGCTGCCGGTCACCGGCGGGCATTGCAAGCTGCAATGGAAGCCGGACTGGGCGATGCGCTGGACCGCGCTCGGCATCGACTATGAAATGGCCGGAAAGGACCTGATCGATTCGGTGAAGCTGTCGGGCAGGATCTGCACGGCGCTCGGCGGCACGCCGCCGGAAGGCTTCAACTACGAACTGTTCCTCGACGACAAGGGCCAGAAGATTTCCAAGTCGAAGGGCAACGGCCTGACGATCGACGAATGGCTGCGCTATGCCTCGCCGGAATCGCTGTCGCTGTTCATGTATCGCGAGCCGAAGTCGGCCAAGCGGCTGTACTTCGACGTGATCCCGCGCAATGTTGACGACTACCAGCAATTCCTCGATGGCTTCCCGCGGCAGGATGCCAAACAGCAACTAGCCAATCCGGTCTGGCACATCCATGCCGGCGATCCGCCGGCAGCTGATATGCCGGTCACGTTCCAGTTGCTGCTGACGCTGGTGTCATCGTCGAATGCGGAGAATGCTGCGACGCTCTGGGGTTTCATCGCGCGCTATCGTCCCGGCGTCACGCCGCAGACCCACCCAAAACTCGATGCGATGGTTGGATACGCCATCAACTATTATCGCGACTTCGTCGCGCCTACCAAGAAGTTCCGCGAACCGATCGAGACCGAACGCGCCGCGCTGCAGGATTTGCGCGACGCGCTATCGCAATTGCCGGCGAATTCGTCGGCCGAAGACATTCAGAACGTGGTCTACGAGATCGGCCGCCGCGAACCATTCCTCGATCCCGTCAAGAAGGGCAAGGACGGTCGTCCCGGCGTCTCGCTCGACTGGTTCAACATGCTCTACCAGGTACTGCTCGGCCAGGAAAAAGGCCCGCGCTTCGGCTCGTTCGTCGCGGTCTACGGGTTGGCGAATGCGGTGACCATGATCGACGGAGCACTGGCGCGGTCAGCATGATGCCGTGCCGGATCGGCGCCGTGGTCGATGGCCCCCGGCGCGTGTCCAGCCATGATCGGCTGGCTCAACGGCCTGCGAATTAACCCAGCGCAAGCGTTTTCGCGATCGGCTGGCAGCGGCGGAAGGCTACCCTTGAAGTAGACGGTTGCCGCCGATACGGTCGCTGCGGATTCCAGAATTTTCAGGGAATCCAAGAGACTCAAGCGGTA
>JAGXAF010000180.1 GCA_018971675.1 Bradyrhizobium sp. | reverse complement strand
GACGGGGGTTTTCGTCGCCGCGCGCAGGGCATCGGCGCCCCCGCCATAAGCGGCTCGCGCCCTCAAGACGCATAGAAAGAAAATTCGAGAGGCTACGCCGGCTGCGTGACCGGGATTCTGACGACGCGGTCGATCATCCCGGCGAACCACGACGGCCGCCGACGATCCGCCGATATCATGCCGCGCGCGCCCTTGAGCGCCCCCGCCACGAATTCACAGGCCAGCAGGCGATCGCGCTCGTAGGGGCCGGGCATGCGCAAGCAGCCGGTATTTCCGGCCGAGAAGCCAAAACGCTGATAGTAAGGGGGATCGCCGACCAGCAGCACCGCGCGATAGCCGCGCCGCTTGGCCTCGCGCAACGCCCGCCACACCAGATCGGCGCCGACACCGCGGCCGCGGACATCGGAAGCGATCGCAAGCGGCCCGAGCAGCAGGCATCCCCTGGCGGCGCCGGCCGTCACCGGCCACAGCCGCAGCGTTCCGATCAGGCGCTTGCCGTCGAGCGCGGTGAACGCCAGGCCGCGGGCCGGCACCCTCCCCTCGCGCAGGCGCTCGGAGGATTTGGCGAAGCGGCCGGGACCAAAGGCGGCATCCAGCAATTCCTCACGCGCCGCGACGTCGGAGCGGCGCTCGCCGCGAATCGTGATCCGCGATGGCCGCCGGTGTTGCTGCGGCAGTGACGCGACGGCCGACAGCATCATGCCCCCCGCGCCAGCTTGATGAAGACCTCGTCGAGGTTCTTGCATTGGAACTGCTCGGCCAGTTCGCGGCAGGTGCCGAGCGCGACGACGCGGCCACGGCTCATGATCACCACGAAATCGCAGAGCTGCTCGACCTCCAGCATGTTGTGCGACGACATCAGGATGGTAGCGCCCTTGCGCTGCTGGTAGGCGCGCAGCCGGGAGCGAACCCAGTCGGCGCGATCGGGATCGAGCGAGGCGGTGGGCTCGTCGAGCACCAGCACGTCGGGATCGTTGATCAGCGCTTTTGCCACCGCGACGCGGGTTTTCTGTCCGGCCGAAAGGCGCCCGGTCAGCCGGTCCATGATGTCGCCAAGCCCGAATTCCTCGGCCAGTTCCTCGATCTTCTGCTTGATGCCGGGCACGCCGTAGAGCCGGCCGAATACGTTGAGGTTCTCGCGCACCGTCAGCCGCGCCGGCAGCGCGACGTACGGACTTTCGAAATTCATCCGCTTCAGCACCTTGTGGCGCTCGGTCGCCATGTCGTGGCCCAGCACCATGGCGCGGCCGACGGTCGGCACCACGAGGCCCATGATCATCGCGATGGTGGTGGTCTTGCCGGCGCCGTTGCCGCCGAGCAGACCGACGGTCCAGCCTTTCGGCACGATGAAGTTGACTTCATCGACGGCCCAGTGCGTGCCGTACTTCTTGCAGAGCGTTTCGACCGCGACCGCCGGAGTAGCTGCCTCGGTCGCCACCGCCGGTTGGGCGGTCGGAGCCGGGGCCGTCCGCGACGGACTGAAAAGTGCACCGTTGCCGGTAAAGAAAGTTGCAATGCTGTTCATGACGGTCCCCTGATTACTCGCCCATGGTGAGCAGCACGCCCTTGTGACGGGCGCTGCGCAGCAGCAGCATGAATGCCGTAAAAGCGACGGTGAGATAGACGAGGTTAAGGGCAAAGCACTCGACCATCAGATCGGTACGGAGCATGCCGTCGATCAGGATCGCCCGCATGCCCTCGAACACATAAGTCGGCGTCAGCGACCAGGCGGCGGGTTGCAGCCAGAGCGGCAGCACCCAGACCGGGTAGTAGACGCAGCACAACGGCAACACCAGGATCATGATCGAATAGGCAAGGCTCTCCGCGCCAAGGCCCTGGCGGATGATCATTCCCGACACGACAAGCCCGATCGCCCAGCCGGTAATCACCAGGTTGATGAAGAACGCGATCAACCCGAACCCGAGCGCATAGATGTTGAAGCCGAACAGCACGAACACCAGCAACGTCACCGGAATGGTGCCGATCAACAGCCGGATCAGGCTCATCAACATCAGCGATGCCGCGAGTTCGGCCGGTTGCAGCGGGCTCATCATCAGGTTCGCGAGGTTGCGCGACCAGATTTCTTCCAGAAAGGTGAAGCTGAAGCCGAGCTGGCCGCGGAACAGCACGTCCCAGAGCAGCACGGCGCCGAGCAGCATGCCGCCGGTGCTCGCCATGCTGGATTTGCTGTCATAGAGGTAGGTGTAGAGAAAGCCCCACACCAGCATCTGCATCGCCGGCCAGTAGACCAGTTCGAGCAGCCGCAGCCATGACGAGCGCAGCAGATAATAGTAGCGCGCCGTCATGGCCGCCATACGGTTGATTGAGTCGGTCACGACACAGGTCCCCCTCGTTGCCGGGTTACGCCATCTCGCGACGGATCGGACGGCGCTTGCCGACCTTTGGCGGGAAAGCATCGAGGACCACTTCCTTGACGCGGACCTTGTCTTCCAGGCAGATCGAAAGCAGATCTTCCAAATGCGGGATCGATCCGTGCAGCTTGTCCTGCGACGTGGCCGCTCCAAGCACGACGCGCGCCTCGACCATGTCGACACCGGTCTGCACGATCTCGAACTGCGCCAGATGCAGGTCGCAATCGAACATCCAGCGATAGGTCGCATCGAGGATGCTGCCGGCGGGAACCTTGCGGTCGTCGCGGTTGACGAAGGCGTCGTTGAGACGGCCGTCGATGCTGGCGATCTGCGACCAGTTGATCCTGGAGGGCGCAGGCGTAACCGGCAGCGTGATGTAATCGCCCTGCACGTAGCGAATGAATGGCATCGCCTCGTTGAGCAGGTTGGTGATCACGGCGATACCTGACTGGCCAGGCGCCTGTGGCTCCATGGTCACGGGATCGAGCACGTCGAGATGCACGGTGTCCTCGCAGACATAGTAGTTGCCGTCGGGCATTTCGAGCGCGATGCGGGTGGCTTCCTCCGAGGAGTATTCGTCGAGCACGGGCACACCGAGCCGGCGCGACCATTCCTGGCGCTGGGCCTTCGAGGAATATTCCGAATGCGTGACCGCAAGATTCAGGGTCGACTTGAATTCGTCGACATGCGGCATCAGCGCATCGAGGCTCGACGGATACAGCGACAGGGTCCGCGGCGCGAGATAGCGCAGGTGCTGGGCGACGCGGGCCGGCGGGATCAGGTTCGAGATGAACGCCGTCGGATACTTGCCGCCGATCGAATCGTACCACCACGGCACGGTGTAGACGTGGGCGAGCAGATCCTGTTCGCGGTAGTCATTGCCGCTCTGCATCGCGAACTGGCGGACGCCCTGGATGGTGTCGGTCAGGATGGCGTCATAATCGACGCGGATCAGAAGGGTCTGGCCCGACGAACCCGACGAACGGGTCGGAAACAGGCTCTCGCTCTTGAACCTGCGGTTGACGCACTGGTCCGGGAACGCGGCGACCAGCTCCGGCTTGGTGATGACCGGAATCTTCTGGATGTCGTCATAGGTCTTGAGGTGCGAGGGCTTGAAGCCCGCCTTCTTGTACTTGTTGCGATAGACCGGAATCTCGCGATAGGCCATCTCGACCAGTTCCTTGATCCGCGCGAACTGCTGGGCGCGAATTTCCTCGACCGGCAGATACGGATGCGCCATGCACCTATCGAGGTAGCTGTTGGCGACATTGATCAGGTCGGAATTCTCCTCACCACCCTGCTCGAATTCGGGTCGGGTGTGCTCGGCTTCCCAGAACTGAAGCCGGTCCGGCGCGGCGGCCGCCGGCGCCGCATCGGTGGAAATCGCGGTTTGATCGAGCGGCGAGGCTTCGGCGAAATCGGTGCTGACGGAGCTGTCGACCGAGAGGTGAGATACGCCATCCATTGTTCGTCTCCATGGGTTGCAATGCTGGCTTCGGCCGATTGACCGTCGCGATACGCCATGGTGTCGTCGGTGCGGAGGCGCGTTCACGCCCCGCCATCTCCCGCGTGATCCATGTCACACGGCGCCCCGGGCACGAATTGACGGCCCGCGAATGGCGGCTGAAAAGCATGCTGCGCGGAGAGTTGCGGGCACGCCGCGATTGGCGGAAGGCGCCGCGGCACGGTATAGTGCCGCCTCTGGCACGGGTTACACACCCCCCTCCTCCAGCGCCGAACAGCGCCGAGACGGCCGGAATGGCGATCGGGATGCCAGATCGGGAGGCGACGGCGCCCGTCGCGGCCAAGACCAACACCGAAATTCAATCGGGAGACTGAAATGCCCAGGTTCAAAGTGGTGACGCCGAAGGGCGCGAGCTTCACCGTCGCCGGCGGCGGTTATGGATTCGAGAAGGAAGCGCTCGACCCGATCGACGCCGAGATCGTCGAGGCGCCGGCCAACGAGGCCGAATTCATCGACGCCGCGCGGACCGCCGACGCCATCTACGCCAAAGGTATGCCGATCACGAAGAAAATCATCGACGCGCTGGAAAACTGCAAGGTCATCACGCTCGGCAGCGTCGGCGTCGACAGCGTCGACATCAAGGCCGCCACCGCGCGCGGCATTCCCGTCACCAACATCCCCGACACCTTCATCGAGGAAGTGGCCGACCATGCCATGCTGCTGCTGCTGGCCGGCTTCCGCCGCCTGATCCAGCAGGACCGGATGGTTCGCGAGGGCCGCTGGCCGGAGGGACGGCCGGCGCTGTTGAAGATTCCGCGGCTGATGGGGCAGACGCTCGGCTTCATCTCGTTCGGCCGGGTGGCGCGCGCGGTCGCCAGGCGCGCGGCGCCGTTTGGCCTGCGGATGATGGCTTACGATCCCTTCATCCAGGAGACGCTGATTTCCGAACATGGCGTCATGCCCGCGACGCTGTCCGAGGTGCTGACGCAATCGGATTTCGTCTCGATGCACGCGCCGGCGCGCCCCGAGATCCACCATATGCTGGGCGAGAAGCATTTCCGGCAGATGAAGCCGAACGCCATCTTCATCAACACCGGCCGCGGCCCGACCGTGGACGAGGAGGCGCTGATCAAGGCGTTGCAGGAAGGCTGGATCGCCCATGCCGCGCTCGATGTGCTGGAGACGGAGCCGCCTTCGCCCAACAATCCGATGCTGGGCATGGAAAACGTGACGCTGACCGCGCATGTCGCCTCCGCCTCGGCACGTTTTGACGAAGCGCGCAAACGTCGCGTCGGCCACGAATTGTCGCTGGTGTTGTCCGGCATGTGGCCGGTGAGCTGCGTCAACCCTTCGGTGCTGCAGAACACCTCGCTCCGACGCTGGCAACCCGTCGGCATGGATCGCGGCCCCAACAGTTAGTAGTTAGTAGAGTGTTCTCGAGCGAAGCATGCCTTCGGACTTGATCCGTGGGTGGATACGGTTCGCGTGAAGAAAACGCGTCAAAACAAAAATCTAGAGCCCCGTTCCGATTCTATCGGAACGGAAAGGGCTCCAAGGCTGCGACGCGGACGGCAGACAGGTTCGAGCGCGCGGAGTGGCACGCAGCGCCGATAGCCGCGGTGTTTCGGCGCGTGTGATCCAGTTCACACGCGTTCGTCCAGCCCGGACCTATTACAGGATCGCCCGAGGGCCAAGCCCGGGAGCAATATCCGGCCGACCCCCGGGCATATCGCGGATATGCCGCGTCGGGAGGTTCGTCATGAGGGAAAACCGGAAGTTTCCGCATTCAAGAACAATCTGGGACAATGCCAGTCGGGCGCGCGACATCCAGCTCGCGCTGATGTTCGAACTCGCCACCACCGCTTTCATCGAAGGTTGGGAAGCGCTGCGGCTCCACATGCCGCCGGCCACGCAAACCAGCGAGCCCGATCACAAGGCCGGAGCCGCGTCCACCGACGACAAGGCGGACGCGCGCTGAGCGCTGAATGCGTTCAGAACGTCAGCGGCTCATTTAGAATGTAAGCGGCTTTTTAGAAGGTAAGCGCCTTGGCCTGCTTCACCTGCGGCAGCCGCTGCACCCCGGCGAGCACCTCCGCCGGAACCGCACCGTCGACCTCGACCAGCGCGATCGCATCGCCACCCTGCTTGTTGCGGCCGAGATGGAAGGTCGCGATGTTGATCTTGGCGTCGCCCAACAGCCCCGCGAAGCGGCCGATGAAGCCGGGCTTGTCCTCGTTGGTGACATAGATCATCGATTTGCCGAACTCGGCATCGACCCGGATGCCCTTGATGTCGACCAGCCGCGGCTTGCCGTCGGCATAGACCGTGCCCGATACCGAGCGCTCCTGCCGTTCGGTGGTGACGGTGACGGTGATCAGGCTTTCGTAGTCGCTCTGCGCCGCGCGCACGATCTCGTCGACCACCATGCCACGTTCCTTGGCGATGACCGGCGCTGACACCACGTTGACGAGGCCCAGCATCGGCCGCAACAGACCCGACAGCACCGCAGAGGTCAGCGCCTTGATCTTCATCTCGGCGACCTCGCCCTCATAGGTGATCTGCACCCTGGCGATGCCGGTCTCGGTGATCTGGCCGGCGAACGAGCCGAGCTTTTCGGCGAGTTCAATGAAAGGCTTGAGCTTCGGAGCTTCCTCGGCGCTGATCGACGGGAAGTTGACCGCGTTGGAGATCGCACCGCGCAGCAGATAATCCGACATCTGCTCGGCGACCTGCAGCGCGACATTCTCCTGCGCCTCGGTGGTGGCGGCGCCGAGATGCGGCGTGCAGATCACGTTGGGATGGCCGAACAACACGTTGGAGGTGGCGGGCTCCTCGACGAATACGTCGAACGCCGCGCCGGCGACATGCTTGGAATTCAGCGCATCGACCATCGCCTGCTCGTCGACCAGGCCGCCCCGCGCGCAGTTGATGATGCGGACGCCCTTTTTGGTTTTCGCCAGCGCCGCCGCATCGATGATGTTCCTGGTCTTGTCGGTCAGCGGCGTATGCAGCGTGATGAAGTCGGCGCGCTTGAGCAGATCGTCGAGTTCAACCTTCTCGACGCCGATATCCTTGGCGCGCTCGACCGACAGGAACGGATCGAATGCGATCACCTTCATGCGCAGGCCGAGCGCGCGGTCGGCCACGATCGAACCGATATTGCCGCAGCCGATCACGCCGAGCATCTTGCCGGTGATCTCGACGCCCATGAAGCGGTTCTTTTCCCACTTGCCTGCCTGCGTGGAGGCGTCGGCCTGCGGAATCTGCCGCGCCAGCGCCAGCATCAGCGTGATGGCGTGCTCGGCGGTGGTGATCGAATTGCCGAACGGCGTG
>JAGXAF010000179.1 GCA_018971675.1 Bradyrhizobium sp. | reverse complement strand
AGAAATAGCCGTCGATGTCGGCCCGTGTCAGCCCGGCGTCTTCCAGCGCGCCCTTGGCGACCTCGGCGTGAAGCTGTGCGGTGGATTTATCGGGCGCGTGCCGGGTCGGATGTTCGTAGATCCCGGCAATGTAGGCCTTGCCCCTGATGGTCAAATTGTTCTCCGCTGGCGTTTCTTATTCCCTAAGAGATTTTTCGCCTTTCGGGGCAACCTTGGCAAGCGCGGAAAATATTCCGTAGCGTGCGACAGTCGCAACAACGCGAAATCGGCGCAGCGGCGACAGGCTCTCTTTGGTCAAGCAAGAGACACGGTCAATCCTTTCGGGCGTACGCTACTCCGCCGCGATCTGCCGTGGCGCCGGCGGCGGGTTGGCAAGGTCCGCGATCAATTGCGCGTGCCGAGCCTTGGCTGCAGCCGCCGCCTTCTCCTTCACCGGCCCGTAACCCCTGATGCGATCCGGCAGCGAGAGCAACTCCACCGCGGTTTCCAGCGTCTCCGGCGACAGCGCGCCAAGCACGGCCGCGACGTCCTTTTCGTAAGATGCGATCAGCTCGCGCTCGAGCTTGCGGTCGGGGCTGTGGCCGAAGATGTCCAACGGCGTGCCGCGCAGGCCGCGCAGGCCGGCCAGCATCCGGAACGCCGGCATCATCCAGGCGCCAAACGCGCGTTTTTTCGGTCTCCCCAGCGCGTCCTTGGCCCCGCCGAGCATCGGCGGCGCCAGGTTGAAGCTGATCCTGAAATCGCCTTCGAACTGCTCGCGGAGCTGCCTTTCAAAACTGCCATCGGTATAGAGTCGCGCAACTTCGTACTCGTCCTTGTAGGCGAGCAGTTTGGCGTAGTTGATGGCAACCGCGCGCGGCAACCCGTCGCCAAGCCCACGATCGATCGCGGCATGACGGACCTGCATCACCAGATCGCGGTAGCGCGCCGCAAGCTTGGCGTTCTGGTAGTCCTTCAACAAGGCGGAGCGGTGCGCGATGATCTCGTCAAGCGACATCTCATCGAGCGTCTTCACGGCTGTCCGCTCGTCCTGGTCCTTCATCATCGCGACCAGCCGCGCCGGATCGACGGCAGCCAGACGCCCGAGCTGGAACGCCTGGGTGTTCATCTTGACGGCGACGCCATTGACCTCGATCGCCTGCTCGATCGCTTTTGCCGTAAGCGGCAGCAGCCCCTTCTGATAGGCATAGCCCATCATCAAGATGTTGGTGGCGATGGAATCGCCGAGCAGCGTTTCCGCGGGCTTGGTAAAGTCGAAGAACGAGGCGTCCTTGCGCAGCGCAGTTTCCAGTATGCTATTGATCTTGCGGCCCTGGAAATTGAAGTCGCGGTTGAGGACGAAATCGGCGGTCGGAATGAGATGGCTGTTGATGATGCCACTGGTGCGGTTCGCTTCGCACAGCGTCATCACGTCCTTGGATGCCGCGACCACCTCGTCGGCGGCGAGCACGAGATCGGCGGTGCCGGTGACGATACGCGAACAGGTCACATCCGCCGTATGCTCCGAGAGGCGCACGTGGCTCAACACCGCCCCGCCCTTTTGCGCCAGCCCCGACATGTCGAGGATCATGCTGGCCTTGCCTTCGATATGGGCGGCCATGCCGAGCAGCGCGCCGATCGTGAGCACGCCGGTGCCGCCAACGCCGGCGACCGCGACGTTATAGGGCTTGTCGAGGGGCGGGCGCGAAGCAGGCTCCGGTAGTGCGCCGATGTCGCCGAGGTCGGCCGGCGCGCGGTGCCGCGGTTTGCCGCCATCGACCGTGACAAAGGATGGGCAGAAGCCCTTGAGGCAGGAATAGTCCTTGTTGCAGGATGACTGGTTGATGGTGCGCTTGCGCCCGAACTCGGTCTCCAAGGGCTCGACCGAGATGCAGTTCGATTGCACCGAACAATCGCCGCAGCCTTCGCAGACGGCCGGATTGATCATGACGCGCCGCGCCGGGTCTTCCATCAGGCCGCGCTTGCGGCGGCGGCGCTTTTCCGCCGCGCAGGTCTGCACGAAGACGATCGCCGAGGTGCCCTTGATCGCGCGGCACTCCTTCATGACCGCGTCGAGTTCGTCACGGTGACGGGTGATGACGCCGGGCGCGATGTCGGAGGCGGGATAGAGGTTTGGATTCTCGGACACGAGATAAATACTGCGGATGCCCTCGCTGTACAGCTGGAACGTGACCTGCTGCGGCGACAATTCTCCGTCGACATGCTGGCCGCCGGTCATCGCGGTCGCGTCGTTATACAGGATCTTGTAGGTGATGTTGGCGCCGGATGCGATCGCCTGGCGGATCGCAAGGCTGCCCGAATGGAAATAGGTGCCGTCGCCGAGGTTGGCGAACACGTGTTCTTCCTTGGTGAAGGGTGCGACGCCGACCCACGGCACGCCCTCGCCGCCCATATGGGTGTAGGTTTCCGTGTTGCGGTCCATCCACAGCGCCATGAAGTGACAGCCGATGCCGGCAAAGGCGCGGCTTCCCTCCGGCACCTTGGTCGAGGTGTTGTGCGGGCAACCCGAGCAGAAATACGGCGTGCGCGTTACCGGAGCCACAGGCTGCATCTGGGTCGCCTCACGGCCGTTGAACCAGTCGGCCTTGGCGCGGAGCATGCTCTTGATCTCGGGGTTGAGATCAAGTCGAAGGAGACGTTCGGTGAGCGAGCTTGCGAGCGAAGCAACGCTGAGCTCGGCCGCGAAGGTGAGAAAGCGCTTGTCGTGATCGTCCATCTTGCCGACGATGCGCGGGCGGACGTCGTCGCGCCAGTTGAACAGCTCCTGCTTGACCTGGTTCTCGACGATCTCGCGCCGCTCCTCGACGATGAAAATCTCTTCCAGGCCGACAGCGAAATTGCGCACGCCCTCCGGCTCGAGCGGCCAGGGCATCCCGATCTTGTAAAGCCGGATGCCGATCCTGGCGGCGACCTCCGGGGTGATCCCCAGTTCCCGCATCGCCTGGCGGATATCCTCGTAGCTCTTGCCGGACGCCATGATGCCGTAGCGTGCGTTCGGCGAATCCATGGTGATGCGGTTGACCTTGTTGGCGCGGGCAAAGGCGACCGCTGCATAGCCCTTGTAGTCCTGCAGACGCAGATCCTGCAGATAGCGGTCATCGGGCCAGCGCAGATTGAGCCCGCCCGGCGGCATCTCGAAATCGGCCGGAATCACGAACGGTGTCATCTCGTCGGTAAGATCGATCTCGGCGGTGGTTTCCACCACCTCGGTGATCACCTTCAAGCCGACCCAGCAGCCGCTATAGCGCGACATCGCGATGCCGAGCAGACCCATCTCGATCATCTCGTGGATGCTCGAGGGATAGAGATAGGGCATCAACGCGGAGATGAAGGCATGGTCCGACTGATGCGGCACGGTCGAGGATTTGGCGCCGTGGTCATCGCCGGCGAGGCACAGCACGCCGCCGTGCCGGGCGGAGCCGGCCGTATTGCCGTGGCGAAACACATCGCCGCAGCGGTCGACGCCGGGGCCCTTGCCGTACCAGATGCCGACCACGCCGTCATAGTTGGAACCAGGCGAGAGGTGAAGCTGCTGCGAGCCCCAGATCGCGGTCGCCGCGAGATCCTCGTTCACACCTGGCTGGAACTTGATGTTGTATTGTTCAAGATATTTCCGCGCGGCGAACAGTTGCTGGTCGTAGCCGCCGAGCGGCGAGCCGCGATAGCCGGAAATGAAGCCCGCGGTGTTGAGACCGGCGGCGCGGTCCCGCCTGATCTGGGCCATCGGCAGCCGGACCAGCGCCTGAATGCCCGTCATGAAAACGTGGCCGGTGCCTTGCGTATATTTCTGATCGAGACTGATCGGACCCTGGTTGATTCCCATTCCACCCTCTTGCCACCCTCTTGGAAAAAGCCCCCACGGCTACGGCTGCTCGTTTCCTTTCATGTAGTTGTTCAGACCGTTAGAACTAGTCTACGTCGATTTCCGCGGGCCATGCACCATACATCTCGGCAATGGAGGCCCGCATCGTGCAGAACGCAATTTCGTGCCGGGAACGGTGGCCGACGATTTCGGTTTATGTCTTTGCAGACCCTTGGTACGAAATAGCGTGGCGGATCACTTCCCCCGATCCAGGACGATAGGATCCCGGGGAGCATTTTGGTGCGGTCACGATATGCGAGCGATTTTACCGATTCTGTTTTTGTGCACCGCATTCATCTGCGGCGATGCACATGCTCAGTCCCCTTCAGCAGCCAAACCTTCGACCGAAACGATCGAGCACGGCAAGGCGGTGACGGACGCCGGCGGTTGCACCAGCTGCCACACCGCCGACCCGGCAAAACCGTTCGCGGGAGGAAAGCGCATCGTTACCCCCTTCGGTGCAATCTATTCGTTCAATCTGACGCCGGACGGCGATACCGGGATCGGCGCATGGAGCGACGAGGACTTCCGCCGTGCACTGCGCGAGGGCGTGACGCCCGACGGCTCGCGGGATTATCCGGCCTGCCCTTACCCCTATTTCACGAAAATGACCCGCGACGATATCCAGGCGATCCGCGCCTATCTCGCGACGCTAACACCTGTTCACAACCCCATCCCGTCGCCCGAACTGCGATGGCCGCTGAACCATCGGATTCTCATGCGCGGTTGGGACTGGCTGTTCTTCAGGCCCGGCATCCTCCTGCCCGATCAGCAAAAGAGCACGGAATGGAATCGCGGCCGTTATCTGGTCGAGGGTCCGGGCCATTGCGGCGCATGCCATACGCCGAAGAACGTGTTCGGCGCTGATCGGCGGACCCGTGCCTTGGGCGGAGGCCTCGTTCAGGACCAGTTTGCGTCGCGGCTCGATGCCGCCGAGCGCAGCGGATTGAAATCGTGGAGCGCCGACGACATCGTCGAATATCTGCAGAGCGGCCGTAACGGCCGCAGCAATGCCAGCGGATTGATGGCCGAGATCGTCCGTGACTCGACCTCGATCATGAGCGACGCTGATATCCGCGCCATCGCCATCTATCTCAAGGATCTGCCGCCGGGCGAGCGCGAGCCCAATGTGCTGCCGCCACCGCCGACCCAGATGAGCGATGGCGAAAAGGTGTACAAGAGCGCGTGCATCGCTTGTCATGAGGCGGATGGCAGCGGCGCGCCCCGGACCTATCCGCCTCTCCCCGGCAACGCCAATCTGCAATCGGCCGTCGCCGCCAGCACGTTGCGCATCATCCTCGACGGCGCGCAGACCCTGACGACGCCGCGAGCGCCAAACCCCGGATCGATGCCGGCTTACGCCGACAAGCTGTCGGACCAGGAGATCGCCGATGTCACGACCTATATCCGCAATTCCTGGGGCAACTCAGCATCCGCGGTAACGGCGGCGCAGGTAGCAAAGGCACGCAAGTAGCGGACGTCCGAGCGCCTGTCCTCGTCGATGCGAATTTCGGCATTTCCAGGGTTCCGTACTGAACAACCTACGAATCTACAGAACCCGCGCGGTCCGAAATCAGGCCTATTCAGGGAACCTCCAGGGGGTAACGGCCATTGCCATGGGACTAGCGGAGGAACCATTCATGGCCAAAGAACGCATCCCCGAAAATCCCCACCGTCCGGCTTTTGTCGGCGACGAGACACGCGAGCCGGCCGTTCTCGAGCCCGACCCCGGACTCGCCGAAGGTCCCGCCAGCAATGGCCGGATCGCGATATTCGCGGCCGGCATCGCCATCGTGCTCGGCATCGTGTTCTACGGCCTGAATAGCTCGTCGATCAATCACGCCGGCACCTCGCCGACGGCCCAGAATGCAGCTCCGGCCTCGCCCACGCAGAACACTGCGCAACCGCCCCAGACGACTGCACAGACTTCGCCCACAGGATCACCGCCAGGCAACGCCACTCCGCATCCCAATGCCAATCCGGGCGTCACCACTGGCGCCAGCCCGGCTGTACCGGCGAGCCAGAATCGCGCCAGCAATCCAACACCGGCTCCTGCCAACAAGTAGATTTCGAACCAACTCCCGAACTGCAAGAGCCCCGGCATCGTCCAGGGCTTTTGTCCGGGGCTCTTTTGCAACCTTTACGGCGTTGGCCGGCGTCTCAGCCGAACAACCTGTTCAACTCGCCGGCGGGATGGCCACTGGCGAGTTCGGTGAACGTCCCCTTCTCCGCCATCTCCCGTGCCGAGCGCATGAAGCCGGCCCATGCCGTGCGCGCCAGCGAGCCGCCAACGCTGATGCGGCGAACGCCCAGTGCTTCGGCCTCTTTCAGCGAAAGGCCGGATGCGCCGATCAGGAGATTGACCGGCTTCGGATGCACGGCCTTCACTATCGCCGATATTTGCTCTCTGGTCTTGATACCAGGAGCGTAAAGGCAATCCGCGCCTGCTTCCGAATAGGCGTTGAGACGATCGATCACCATGTCGAGATCATCGCGCCCGACCAGGAAGCCCTCGCAGCGAGCCGTCAGCAGCACACCGCTGTTGTCGGCATCGATCGCGGCGCGCGCCGCCTTGATGCGCGCGATCGCCAGCCCGCGCTCGTAAAGCGGCGCTTTAGGGTCGCCGGTCGAATCTTCGATCGACAACCCGGCTACCCCGGTCTGGACGCCGCGCGCAACATTGGCCGCGACCTGCTCCGGCTCATGGGCAAAGCCGCCTTCGAAATCGGCATTGACCGGCAAATCGACCGCCCCGCACAGTTCGGTCAGATGGCGCAATGCGTCGTCCAGTGTGACATGGTTGTCGGCCTTGCCGATCGACCAGGCAAAACCGGCGCTGGTGGAGGCCAGTGCCTTGAAGCCGAGAAGCTGGAGCATCCGCGCGCTGCCGATATCCCAGGGGTTCGGCAGGATGAAACATCCGCTTTCGTGCATCGTGCGGAATGTGGCTCGCTTGTCGGCGGTCGTAACCGGCATGTTCTTCTCTCCCTTGTTCGGCGCTCCTCCATGGCAAGGATAGGGAAGCGACGCATCGCGCGCCAGCGCTTATGTCACCACCTTTCGCAAGAACGTCCGCTCTTCCGCCGTGATGAATTTGTGTTCCTGGGCGAAATTGAAATTCGCGACGCCTTCGCTGTCGAACTGCGCGCGCTTGAACAGATCGAACTGGTAGCGGATGAAAACGGTGACGGACATGGGCGGCCTCCGGGATTTCAGGACCGGCACAATGTAACCGCTTGATCGACGATAACGCTTCGTCTATTGTCGAAGTATGAAAGCAGGCCCTGATATCGCGATGGTCGCGGCCCTGGTCGGCGATCCCGCGCGCTCCAACATGCTGACGGCGCTGATGACCGGTCGCGCGCTGACCGCGAGCGAACTCGCGCATCAGGCCGGCGTCACGCCGCAGAC
>JAGXAF010000178.1 GCA_018971675.1 Bradyrhizobium sp. | reverse complement strand
ATGCCGATGGCAAGCTCGTCAACGAGGGGGCCCGCAAGTTCCTGGAAGGGTTCATGCAGGCCTTTGCGGCATGGATCAAGGCCAATGGCAAACCTTAGCCAAAAAGGGCTTTAATTACATATTGAGGACCGATGATATTCACTCGGTGCCGCGCGCCTCAAATTTACGCGCCGGTGTAGGCTTCGACCACGATAATGCAGCGTTCGACGTGTGCTGCAATGCAAGAAGCGTCGCGCATCACCCGTCGTTTCAAAATGACGCGACCAGCGCGGTTCACACCATGCAGCTGAAGCACGTTAGGCGATATCAATACCGAGCGTTTCGATGGTCATCGTCTCTCTCCTTCCCATTAGCTGGAACAGCCGTTACTATGAGGGTGGCATTGAAGCGCCGACCACCCATCGATCGCGGCCAGGCCGCGTTTTGGAATCGCATTTCCAGACGATGTGCGAGCCCAGATCATCGACCTAGCGCAGGAAATCTCATTCCGCCTTAGTGCGACATGAAAACCGGAACCGTCATCGCCGACAGTATTCCGCGCGTCGCTCCACCAAACACGAATTCACGGAGACGAGAATGTCCATAGCCGCCCATCACAAGCAGGCTCGTCGGGGCTTCAGCAACGTACGACAGAATGGCATTCGCCACATCGATATCATCAGCAGGCACCGTTTTCACCTCGACCTTAATGTCGTGTCGCGCAAGATGCCGGCCGATCTCGGTTCCACGAAGCAACTGCTCATTCGCGGTCTTTTCATTTTCAACGATAAACAGTTCGACGGCGCTGGCTTTTCTCAGCAACGGCAACGCATCATTGATGGCTCGCGCCGCGGTACGACTTCCATCCCAACAGCACACAACCCGATCGAGCTTCAAGCCACCCTGCTGGATGTGAGGCACGATGACGAGCGGCCGACCAGAATCAAACAGCGTCGTTTCGATTAGAATGCTGTTATTGATGCCATTATTATCGTCAGATTGCATGATGACGCTTAGATCGAAACATCTCGCCATCTCCGAGAACGCCTTAGGCAATCCATTGATAAACCGCGTTTCAACCAAAAGATCCGTGCGCTTCATGGCCAACTCAAAGCGGTCAATCGCACCGCGCGCTTCGGCTTCGCTCTCGGCAAATAGATCGCCGAGAGCATCTGCGGGAAGGTTCGTCGCAAAAGTAAATATAGCTCCAGTCAGATGCGCGGTGAAAGCTTCGGCTATCGAGATAGCGAAATCGCGAACGGTATCCCGGGAGGAGTCGCGCTCCAGATTAAGAATAATGTCTTTGATCATACAATTCACTCCCAATCTGAGCACCACTGCATTGTCCGTCGTCAGGTAATTTGAGACTGATCAGGCGTTTTGTGAAGGGAGGCTCTGGCTCATCAGGGTTAGAGTTTAAGCGGCCTGCAGTCGGTGCTGCAAGCGACGGTTTGCGATGGTGGCAAGCTTGATGCGTTTGCGTTCTGCGAGGATGGTCTGTGCTCTGCCGAAGTAGACGTCAGCCGGCGTGAGGTTGTCGATGCTCTCATGATAGCGAATGTGATTGTAGTGCTCGACGAAGGCGGCGATCTGCCGTTCGAGAGCTAAACCAAAGGGGCTGCGTGGCGTTGTTCAGCGCCTGGCTGGAGGTGATGAAGCTATGCCTCATTCAAAGCCTGCGCGATGTCTGCGATTAGGTCAGACGGATGCTCGATCCCAATCGACAGTCGAATCGTAGAGTCGAGAACGCCTATCTTTTGACGGATTTCAACCGGAACGCCCGAGTGGGTCATGCTTGCCGGCAAGCTGGCAAGCGACTCCGTGCCGCCCAGGCTCACCGCCAGCTTGAAGATTTGCAGCGAGTTCAGAAATCGGGACGCCGCCGCTTGGCCGCCGACAATGTCGAACGAAAACGTGGAACCCGCGCCCAGGCATTGTCTCGCGAACACACGGCCGGCGTGCGAGGCTTCGTCGTGATGAGCGAGGTAGTGAACCCTCTCCACCTTGTTGTGGTCGCGCAAATAATCCGCCACGAGCCGCGCGTTCTGATTGGCCTTCTCCATGCGCAAGCTTAGCGTCTCGAGCGACCGGCCGAGCATCCAGCACGAATGAGGATCGAGCTGTGTGCCGATCGCGCCTCGCAACGCCTTGACATCTTTCATGAGGGCTCTTGAGCCGAGCGCAGCGCCAGCGATCAGGTCGGAATGACCGCCGACGTATTTGGTCAGCGAGTACAACGAAAGATCCGCACCTTGTTCGATCGGCCGCTGGAAAACCGGCCCTAGCAGGGTATTGTCACATGCGACGATCGGTGCGTAGCCCTGCGCTTCGCCGATGTTGTCGGCGATGCGGCGGATCATCGCGATATCGACGAGTACGTTGGTGGGATTTGCCGGGGTTTCGATGAGAATCATCGCAACCCTTCCTTTTTGCATTGCATCGTCGGCCGCCAGCTCGACAGCGCTTTCGTTGATGCCATCAGCAAAACCCACCGCGCCGATCGAGAAGCCGGCAAGCGTCTTCGCAAGCAGCGTTTCCGTTCCGCCGTAGAGCGGCTGCGAATGCAGGATCACGTCGTCTGGCCGTGCGAAGGCCAGGATCGTGGTCGCAATCGCAGACATGCCGGACGAGAACAGCGCACAAGACTCTGCGCGCTCGTAGACGGCTAGCCGGTCTTCCACAATCTCGCTGTTGGGATGATTGAACCGCGAATAGACGAGCCCCGCGCCCATCCCCTCGGGCGGCTCGCGCCGGCCCGCAACGTAATCGAAAAAGTCCTTGCCATCTTCGGCGGTCCGGAACACGAAGGTCGAGGTCAGGAAGACCGGCGGCTTGACGGCTCCTTCCGACAATTGCGGATCGTAGCCGTAGTTAAGCATCAGCGTTTCGGGATGCAGCGTGTGGTTGCCGATGTGGGTTTTCGACGGAAATGGTTTGACCATGGCTTGCCTCGCTGTCTTGAGGACGTTCAACCCCCGTGCACACCAATGACGCTCTAAATCTCCGGTGCACTAAAATGCCAGACTGGGCAGATCGAGCCCGTTGGCGCGGGCGCATTCTATCGCAGATTCGTAGCCCGCGTCGGCGTGGCGCATCACCCCGCTCGCGGGATCGTTCCAAAGCACACGCTCGATCCGGCGCGCGGCTTCCGGGGTTCCGTCGGCGACAATCACCATCCCGGCGTGCTGCGAATAGCCGATCCCGACGCCGCCACCGTGGTGCAAGGAGACCCAGGTGGCACCGCTTGCGCAGTTGAGCAACGCGTTCAGCAACGGCCAGTCGGACACCGCATCCGAACCGTCGCGCATCGCTTCCGTCTCGCGGTTCGGGCTCGCCACCGAGCCGCTATCGAGATGATCGCGTCCGATAACAACAGGCGCTTTCAGTTCGCCTCGCGCGACCATTTCATTGAACGCAAGGCCTAGCCGGTGGCGATCGCCGAGTCCGACCCAGCAAATCCGCGCCGGCAGCCCCTGGAATTTGATGCGCGATTTCGCCATGTCGAGCCAGTTGTGCAGATGCCTGTCATCAGGCATCAGCTCCTTGACCTTGGCGTCGGTACGGAAAATGTCTTCCGGGTCTCCCGACAGCGCGGCCCAGCGGAACGGCCCGACGCCTCGGCAGAACAGAGGGCGAATATAAGCGGGGACGAAGCCCGGGAAATCGAAGGCGTTGGTCAGCCCCATGTCCTTGGCCATCTGGCGGATGTTATTGCCATAGTCGAGCGTGGGAATGCCCCGGGCGTGGAAATCGAGCATGGCCTGCACGTGGTCGACCATCGAGGCCTTTGACGCCGCCTCAACCGCCTTCGGATCATCCTTGCGCTCCTGCTCCCATTTGGCGAGCGTCCAACCGCGCGGCAGATAGCCGTTGATCGGATCGTGCGCGCTGGTCTGGTCGGTGACGATGTCGGGCCTGACGCCTCGGCGCACCAGTTCGGGGAACACCTCGGCAGCATTGCCAAGCAAGCCGACCGAGACCGGCTTCTTGCTCTGCGTCACCTCTGCCATGATGGCGAGCGCGTCATCGAGCGTGGCGACCTGGCGATCGAGGTAACCGGTGCGCAAGCGCATCTCAATGCGGCTCGGCTGGCATTCGATCGCCAGCATCGACGCGCCCGCCATGGTTGCGGCAAGCGGCTGGGCGCCGCCCATGCCACCGAGCCCCCCGGTCAGGATCCATCTGCCGGCGAGATTGCCGCCGTAATGGCGCCGGCCCACCTCGACAAAGGTTTCATAGGTACCCTGCACGATGCCCTGGCTGCCGATATAGATCCACGAGCCGGCCGTCATCTGCCCGAACATCATCAGCCCGAGCTTGTCGAGGTGATTGAAGTGATCGAGCGTCGCCCAGTGCGGCACGATGTTGGAGTTCGCAATCAGTACCCGCGGCGCATCGGCATGGGTACGGAACACGCCGACCGGCTTGCCAGACTGAACGAGCAGGGTCTGGTTGCCGTCGAGCCGGCGCAGCGAAGCGACGATCCTGTCAAAGCTTTCCCAGTCGCGCGTCGCGCGGCCGATGCCACCGTAAACGACGAGCTCGCTTGGGCGCTCGGCCACGTCAGGATCGAGATTGTTCATGAGCATGCGCAACGGGGCCTCCGTCAGCCAGCTCTTGGCGCTGATCTCGGACCCGTGGGGCGCGCGGATCGTGCGGTCATTGTCCAGTCGGCGGTTCATGCGAAGTTACCTTTCAAGCGAGCAGCGGAAACGGATCCTGCGCGAGCACCGCGCGCGCGGCAGCCGGCAATCTGCCGGCCTCAACCAGCGCGCTGGCCCTGGCGATGTCGTCGGCCATGTAGCGATCGCCACCGAGCGCCGACACATGTTCGCGCAGGGCCGCAATGACCGCGGCAAGCGCGGGACTTGTCAGATGCGGCAGGCGAAGCTGGATGCCCTGTGCGGCAACCAGAAGCTCGATGCCGAGGATGGTGACGAGATTGTCCGCCATGTCTGACAGCCGCCGCGCGGCGTGCGCGGCCATCGAGACGTGATCTTCCTGGTTGGCGCTGGTGGGCGTCGAATCGATCGAGCACGGCGCGGCACGCTGCTTGTTCTCGGCATAGAGCGCGGCAGCCGTCACTTCGGCGATCATGAAACCGGAATTGATGCCGGGCTCGGGCGTCAGGAACGGCGGCAGGCCGAAGTTGAGCGCAGGATCGACCAAGGTCGCGATGCGCCGTTCGCTAATGGCGCCAATTTCCGAAAGCGCCAGCGCGATCTGGTCGGAGGCAAAGGCGACAGGCTCGGCATGGAAATTTCCGCCGGAGATGATCTCGCCGGTCGCGACCATGACCAGAGGATTGTCGGTTACAGCGTTGGCTTCGATCGCTAATGTGCGCGCGGCCTGTGCGAGCAAGTCGAGCGCGGCGCCCGCCACCTGCGGCTGGCAGCGCAGGCAATAGGGATCCTGCACGCGCTCGTCGCCTTCGAGGTGCGACTGCCTGATGTCACTGCCGTCGAGCAAGGCCATCAGCGCCTTGCCGGCGGCCACCTGCCCGGCAAGGCCGCGCAACTCCTGGATCTCGGGACGAAACGGTGCGGTCGAGGCCATCGCCGCGTCAACCGATAATGCACCCGTCACCAGCGCCGTGATCGCGAGATTGTGCGCACGCAGCAGGCCTGCGATAGCGTAGGCCGTCGAGAATTGCGTGCCGTTGATCAGGGCAAGCCCTTCCTTCGGCCCCAGTGTTAACGGCGCGAGGCCGGAAGCCGCCAGCGCGTCACGCGCCGGCATGCTTGCGCCGCCGACCAGAGCCTGTCCCTCGCCGATCATGACCGCCGTCATATGTGCAAGCGGCGCGAGATCGCCCGACGCGCCGACCGATCCCTGCTGCGGTACCAAAGGGCAAATGCCGGCCGCCAGCATTGCCTGAAGCTGTTCGATCACGTCGCGGCGCACGCCCGACGCACCGCGCCCGAGCGAGATGATCTTCAGCGCCATCATCAGGCGAACGATCGGCTCCGGCGTCAGCGCCCCTACGCCGCAGCAATGCGACACGATCAGATTGCGCTGCAGAAGCGCCGTCTGATCGGGAGCAATCCGCTTCGATGCCAGTTTCCCGAACCCGGTATTGATGCCATACACCGGATCGGCGCCGCGTGCGGCTGACGCCACGATGGAAGCGGCCTCATCGACACGCGGCCAGAACGACGGATCGAGCACGACCGGCGCGCCGGCAATGACGCGCGCGAGCTCCTCGAGCCCCACCCGTCCCGGCGAAACCGTGATCAATGCGGGCTGCTCGGTCACTGCCCTCTCCACACGCGGCGATGCAGCGGATTGAAGCCGATCCGGTAGACGAGTTCGGCCGGTCGTTCGATGTCCCAGATCGCGAGATCGCACCATTTGCCGGCTTCTAGCGTGCCGGCCTCGCCGAGAATGCCGAGAGCGCGCGCCGCCTCGCGCGTCGTGCCTGCCAGACATTCGGCAACGGTCATGCGGAACAGGGTTGCGCCCATGTTCATGGCGAGCAGCAACGAGGTGAGCGGCGAACTGCCGGGATTGCAGTCGGTGGCGAGCGCGATGTTCACGCGGTGCTCGCGGAGCAGTTCCACCGGCGGCTTGTTCGTCTCGCGAATGAAGTAGAACGCTCCCGGCAACAGCACGGCGACCGTCCCCGCCCGCGCCATGGCGGCAACGCCGGCCGCATCCGTATGCTCTAGATGATCGGCCGACAGCGCGGAGAATTGCGCGGCAAGCGCGGCGCCGCCGAGATTGGAAAGCTGGTCGGCATGCAGCTTGACCGGCAGGCCGAGCGTCTTTGCCGCGCAAAATACCCTCGCCATCTGCTCGCCGGAAAATGCAATGCTCTCCATGAAGCCGTCGACGGCATCTGTAAGGCCTGCCTTCGCCACCGCCGGCAACATCTCCTCACAGACGAGGCCGATATAGCGGTCCTTGTCGCCCTGCGCTTCCGGAGGCAGCGCGTGCGCGCCGAGGAATGTCGTGCGGATGGTCACCGGACGATTGCGCCCGAGCGTTCGCGCGGCCGAAAGCTGGCGCATCTCCGTCGCTGTGTTGAGTCCATAGCCGGATTTGATCTCCAGCGTCGTCACGCCTTCGGCAATCAGCGCGTCGAGCCGCGGCAGCGCGCTTGCGACCAGTTCAGCCTCGCTTGCGGATCGTGTCGCCGCCACTGTCGAGACAATACCGCCCCCGGCGCGCGCGATCTCCTCATAGCTGGCGCCCTGCAGACGCAGTTCGAACTCGTGGGCGCGGTTGCCGCCGTAGACGAGATGCGTATGGCAATCGATCAGCCCGGGCGTGATCCAGCGCCCTTCGCAATCGACCCGCTCGACCGCGTCA
>JAGXAF010000177.1 GCA_018971675.1 Bradyrhizobium sp. | reverse complement strand
CATCGCTGTGCTGCCTGTGCGCGGTCTGCACTGGGTGTCGCGTATTCACCTGCTCACCGGTATCGGTGGTTACATTACAGCACCGATGTGGCTTATCTTCCTGATCCTCGGATTGTTGATTTCATTGCAGGCGAGCTTCATCCGACCGGAATACTTCCCGAAGGGCTTTTCGTTGTTTCCAACATGGCCGCAACAGGACCCCGTCCTGGCGGCACGGGTCTTTGCCGCGACGATAGGGTTACTTATTCTGCCCAAGTTGTTGGCCTATCTGGTGCTGGTCAGTCGGCGCGAGGAACGCGACCGTTTTTCCGGTTCCATTCGCGTGCTCGTCGGCATCTTTTCCGAAACCCTCCTTGCGGCGCTGGTCGCCCCTTCGATGATGATTTTCCAATCCGCTGCAGTTACGGAAATTCTCTTCGGCCGTGACGCCGGATGGCAGGTACAGCGCCGAAGCGGCGGTGACGTCGCTCAACGGGAAATCTATCGAAAACTTGTCCCGTCCACGTTGTGGGGCCTTTTGATGGGACTGTGCGCGTACGCCGTGTCGCTTCCTCTCCTGCTATGGATGTCTCCGGTTATAGCCGGTCTGCTGCTTGCCATTCCATTGGGGCTGCTGACGTCTCGGCGGTTGGGGCTGGCCGGGTTGTTTTCAACGCCGGAAGACCA
Source organism: Bradyrhizobium sp. (assembly GCA_018971675.1). Lineage (GTDB taxonomy): Bacteria > Pseudomonadota > Alphaproteobacteria > Rhizobiales > Xanthobacteraceae > Bradyrhizobium. The sequence goes on along the minus strand of JAGXAF010000177.1, from coordinate 6,667 downwards.
TCATCCGCCCTTGGTCGTGCATCGCGCGAACGAACTCGCCGCATCCGCGCGTATTCAATTTATTGGCGCTCTGCAGCAACTCCGTGAAGACCCCGAATTACTAAGGCATCATCTGGATTCAGTGCCTCGCGAGAGTCATCGCAAGTTGGGAGAGATCGTCGTGCCTTTGGCAACGGCCCACGCAAAAATTGAACAATCTGGCACCTTTGACGAAGCGGTGGGCTGGCTAGACAAAGCGGAAATCCGCGCTGTGCTCGGCAATGCGGCGACTCTGCGCCGCATTCTGGAATTACGCGTAACATAGTATCCCGGGGGATGACGCGAGTGAGGTTAGCCCCGGCCGCGATAGGGCGCAACGCCTTGATCGGGAATCCACAGGTCCTTCGGCGGCTTGCCGGTCTGCCAGAACACATCGATTGGTATGCCGCCGCGCGGATACCAGTAGCCGCCGATGCGCAGCCATTTCGGTTTGATCTCGGATGCGATTCGTCTGCCGATCATGACCGTGCAATCCTCATGGAACGCGCCATGGTTGCGAAAGCTCGCCACATACAGCTTCAGCGATTTCGATTCCAGTAACCATTGGCCCGGAACATAGTCGATCACCAGATGCGCGAAATCCGGTTGTCCCGTGACCGGGCAGAGCGAAGTGAATTCCGGCGCGGTGAAGCGCACCAGATATTGTGTTCCGGCTTGCGGGTTGGGGACACGGTCGAGCTTCGCTTTTTGCGGCGTATCCGGCCATTCCACCGGGCGGCCGAGTTGAAGCCCGGAGGGCTTCCCGGGTTTGCTTGATATCTTTGACATCAGGGCGTCTCCATCGCCAGGTTAATAGACAATTCAGCCGCCAGCGTCACGCATGGGCGCGGCCTTTTCGGGCCTTCACCATTGCTGTAGAAGCAGCGCGAATCGTCGAAATCCCTGCATTTTTCAAGAGGCTCTCATGACCGCCATCATCGACATCATCGGCCGCGAAATTCTCGACAGCCGCGGCAATCCTACCGTCGAGGTCGACGTGGTCCTGGAGGATGGCTCGCTCGGCCGCGCCGCGGTGCCGTCGGGCGCTTCCACCGGCGCGCATGAGGCGGTCGAACTGCGCGACGGCGACAAGGCGCGCTATCTCGGCAGGGGCGTGCGCAAAGCCGTCGATGCCGTCAATGGCGAGATATTGGAGGCGCTCGCCGACATGGCGGTTGAGGAACAGGTGCAGATCGACCAGACCCTGATAGAGCTCGATGGCACGCCGAACAAGGGCCGGCTCGGTGCCAACGCCATTCTCGGGGTCTCGCTCGCCGTTGCCAAGGCGGCCGCCGAATCCTTCGACATGCCGCTTTATCGCTATGTCGGCGGCACCTCAGCCCGGACCCTGCCGGTGCCGATGATGAACATCATCAATGGCGGCGTGCATGCCGACAACCCGATCGATTTCCAGGAATTCATGATCATGCCGGTCGGCGCCCCGACTTTCTCCGAGGGCCTGCGCATGGGCGCCGAGGTGTTCCATACGCTGAAGAAGGCGCTGCATGATGCCGGCCACAACACCAATGTCGGCGACGAGGGCGGATTCGCGCCCAATCTCAAATCAGCCGATGAGGCGCTTGCCTTTGTGATGAAGTCGATCGAGGCCGCCGGCTACAAGCCCGGTGAAGACGTCGCGCTGGCGCTCGATCCGGCTTCGACCGAGTTCTTCAAAAATGGTGCCTACGTCTATGAAGGTGAAGGCAAAACTCGCTCCATCGAGCAGCAGGCCAAGTATTTGCAGGAGCTGATTTCGCGCTATCCGATCGTCTCGATCGAGGATGGCCTGGCCGAGGACGATTTCGAGGGCTGGAAGCTCGCCACCGATCTGATCGGCAACAAGTGCCAGCTCGTCGGCGACGACCTGTTCGTCACCAATGTGAAGCGGCTTGCCGAGGGCATCAAACGCGGTTGCGCCAACTCGATCCTGGTCAAGGTCAACCAGATCGGCACTCTGACCGAAACGCTGAGTGCGATCGAGATGGCTTACAAGGCTGGCTACACCGCCGTGATGTCGCACCGTTCGGGGGAGACCGAGGATTCCACCATCGCCGATCTCGCGGTCGCCACCAATTGCGGTCAGATCAAGACCGGCTCGCTGGCGCGCTCCGATCGCACCGCCAAGTACAACCAGTTGCTGCGGATCGAGCAGGAATTGGGAAGCCAGGCGAAATATGCCGGCAAGGCGGCGCTGAAGGCATTGGCCTGAGGAGACTAAATCGACGCGGCCGTTACTGCTGGTTGACGATCGGCAGCTTCATGCCCTTACATCGTCTTGAATCAGGCTGCGTCGAGGCGCCTGCCATTCTGGCGCTGCGTCAATATCCCAAGGACACTTCATGGCCCACAACATCGTCGCTATCGTCGGTAGCCTCCGCAAGGCGAGCTTTACACTCAAGATCGCCGACGCGCTGACCAGGCTCGCGCCGGATACCCTGAAGCTGAACGTCGTCACCCTGCACGGTCTTTCGTTTTTCAATCAGGATCTGGAAGCCGAACCGCCGGCCGACTGGGTGGCGTTTCGCGAAAAGATCCAGAAATCGAGTGGCGTCATCTTCGTGACCGCGGAATACAACCGCTCGATCCCCGGCGTGCTCAAGAACGCCATCGATATTGCCTCGCGCCCCTCTGGCAAAAGCTCGTTCCTCGGCAAGCCGATCGGCATCGTCAGCAACTCGCCGGGACCGCTTGGCGGCGTCAGCGCGGCCAAGCACCTGCAGAACATCCTGCCGGGAATTTCCGGTCCGATCCTCGGCCAGCCCGAGATTTATCTCAACGGCGTCGGCGATGGTTTCGACGAAAGGGGTGAATTGATCAAGGAGTCGCTGCGGGCGGTGCTCCAGCGATATATCGACGCCTATGCCGCTTTCGTGGAAAAGCATTATAGATAAGCAGGCAAAAGAAGCGTTAGGATTGCCTTAACCGGGCCGTCGCATGCTCCGGCCATGGTCTCGCGCAGTCGCCTCAAATCCGTGCTTACCGGGCTTGCCCTCTATGCGATTGCGGCGGCGATGATCAGTTATTTCGGCGTCAACGCCTATACCGGCCGCTACGGGCTGAATGCGCAGCAGGAGCTTGACCAGGAAATCATTGCCTTGACGGCGGAGTTGGCCCGCTTGAAGGGCGAACGCGCCCAGGTCGAGCACCGCGTCTCGTTGTTGCGCTCCGACAGGGTCGATCCCGATATGCTCGACGAGCGCGCGCGCTATCAGCTCGACTACGTCAATCCCCACGATCTGGTCCGGACCAATCCCAACTAGGCGTCAAATTTCAAAACCTTGCAAAATTGATCCCGAAAGTTTCGTGTCGCATTGCAGCGAAATTTTTGCGGTACACGCAATCCTTTCATGGCGGTTTGAGTTGGGCTAGAGAGGACGCTTCGTCTTCTCATCCGGAATTGCCATGGCCGCACCGAAAAAAACCGCCACAAGGGAAATTGAGCAGGAGAGACGCAACGGCTCTCCGCCGGAATTCACCCAAGAGCAGGAGCTGGTCGCGCTGCGCGACATGTTGCTGATCCGGCGGTTCGAGGAAAAGGCCGGCCAGCTCTACGGCATGGGCGCGATCGGCGGTTTTTGTCATCTTTATATCGGCCAGGAGGCGGTCGTTGTCGGCATGCAGATGGCCTTGAAGAAGGGCGATCAGGTCATAACAGGATACCGCGATCATGGTCACATGCTGGCATGCGGCATGGAAGCGAAAGGCGTGATGGCGGAATTGACCGGTCGCCGCGGCGGCTATTCCAAGGGCAAGGGCGGCTCCATGCATATGTTCAGCAAGGAGCAGAACTTCTTCGGCGGACACGGTATCGTCGGCGCCCAGGTGCCGCTCGGCACGGGCCTCGCTTTCGCCAACCGCTACCGCGGCAACGATTTCGTCAGTTTGGCTTATTTCGGCGACGGCGCCTCGAACCAGGGCCAGGTCTATGAGAGCTTCAACATGGCGGAGCTTTGGAAGCTCCCGGTGATCTATGTGATCGAGAATAACCGCTACGCCATGGGCACATCAGTGACCCGCTCTTCGGCGCAAACCGATTTTTCCAAACGCGGCATTTCCTTCAACATCCCGGGCATGCAGGTTGACGGCATGGACGTCCGCGCGGTGAAGGCCGCCGGCGATGAGGCGGTGGCGTGGTGCCGGGAAGGCAAGGGGCCCTATATCCTGGAGATGCAGACGTACCGTTACCGTGGTCATTCGATGTCGGATCCGGCGAAATACCGCACGCGCGAGGAAGTCGAGAAGGTTCGTCACGACCAGGACCCGATCGAGCAGGTCCGCAATCGGCTGCTGGCGGGCAAGATGACCGAACAGGAACTGAAAGCTATCGACGCCGAGGTGCGCGAGATCGTGAATAGCGCCGCCGATTTCGCCCAGCACGATCCCGAGCCGGATGCGTCCGAGCTTTACACCGATGTCTATCGCTGAGCGCGCAAGCTGACTTTCGGAGCCGATATGCCAATTCAAGTACTGATGCCCGCGCTTTCCCCTACCATGGAAAAGGGCAACCTCGCGAAGTGGCTGAAAAAGGAAGGCGAGACGATCAAGTCGGGTGACGTTATTGCCGAGATCGAAACCGACAAGGCGACGATGGAAGTCGAAGCCACCGACGAGGGCACGCTCGGCAGGATCCTGATTCCCGAAGGCACGGCCGATGTTGCGGTCAACACGCCGATTGCGACCATCCTGGCCGACGGCGAGAGCGCCGCCGATCTCGGCAAGGCGCCCGCACCGGCCAGGGCGGAGAAAGCGGCGGACGCCAAGTCGGCCGCCGAGGTCAAGGTCGAAGCGCCGAAGAGCCCGGAAAAGTCCGACGAAAGGAAAGCGCCCTCGGCACCGCAGGCTGTTGCCGAGCCTGATCCCGAGGTGCCCGCCGGCACCGAAATGGTGACCATGACCATCCGTGAGGCGCTACGCGACGCGATGGCGGAAGAGATGCGTCGCGACCCCGACGTATTCCTGATGGGGGAAGAAGTCGCCGAATATCAGGGCGCCTACAAGGTCAGCCAGGGACTGCTGCAGGAATTCGGCGCCAGGCGCGTGATCGACACGCCCATCACCGAACATGGCTTTGCTGGCATCGGCGTCGGTGCGGCAATGGCCGGGCTGAAGCCGATCGTCGAATTCATGACCTTCAATTTCGCGATGCAGGCCATGGACCAGATCATCAACTCAGCAGCCAAGACGCTATATATGTCGGGCGGACAGATGGGCTGCGCGATCGTATTCCGCGGCCCGAATGGTGCGGCCGCCCGCGTCGCCGCGCAACACAGTCAGGATTATTCGGCCTGGTATTCGCAAGTGCCCGGCCTCAGGGTGGTCGCGCCGTTTTCGGCCGCCGACCACAAGGGCCTGTTGAAGGCCGCGATCCGCGATCCCAATCCGGTGATCTTTCTCGAAAACGAAATGCTCTACGGCCATAGCGGCGAGGTGCCGAAGCTCGATGATTACGTGATCCCGATCGGCAAGGCGCGCGTGGTGCGCTCCGGTGGCCACGTCACGATCGTGTCGTGGTCGAACGGAATGACCTATTCGTTGAAGGCGGCCGAAGAGCTGGCCAAGGAAGGTATCGAAGCCGAGGTGATCGATCTGCGCACGCTGCGCCCGATGGATAGCGATACCGTTGTTGCTTCCGTGAAGAAGACCGGCCGCGCCGTGACGGTGGAAGAGGGCTGGCAACAAAACGGCGTCGGCGCGGAAATCGCCGCGCGCATCATGGAGCACGCGTTCGATTACCTGGACGCGCCGGTAGCGCGGGTGTCGGGCAAGGACGTGCCGATGCCCTATGCGGCGAACCTTGAAAAACTGGCATTGCCTTCGGTAGCCGAGGTGGTCGAGGCCGCCAAGGCCGTTTGCTATCGGTGACCCATGGCCGGTCCCAGGGAGCAGCCATTGCCTCCGGATGTCATCGGCCGCGATGACGCCACCGAAGTGCTGCGCGCCTTTGTCCTTGATGGTGGACTTTCCATCGCGTTCCAGCGCGCCTTCGAGGAGCCGGATATGTGGGGCTTGCTATTGGTCGATATCGCGCGTCACGCCGCCCGGGCTTATTCGCGCGAGAGCAGCTACAGCGAGGAAGAAGCGCTGGCGCGCATCGTCGACATGTTCGAAGCCGAAATCGCGCGGCCGACCGACATGGGCACCACCGCGCCGCGGTCGCAACAAGGTCACTGATAATGCCAATCAATATCCTGATGCCTGCGCTGTCGCCTACGATGGAAAAGGGAAACCTTGCCAAATGGCTCAAGAAGGAGGGCGATAAGGTCAAATCCGGCGACGTGATCGCGGAGATCGAGACCGACAAGGCGACGATGGAGGTCGAGGCCGTCGACGAGGGCACTATCGCGAAGATTTTGGTGCCCGAGGGCACCCAGGATGTGGCGGTTAATGATGTCATCGCGGTGATGGCTGGTGACGGCGAGGATGTAAAGGCGGCCGGCGCGGCTGCCCTAGCGGAAGCGAAGCCCGAGCCGAAATCGGAAGCCAAACAGGAAACCAGGGCCGGAGCACCAGAGCAGGAAGCCGCGCCGGCCAAGTCTACACCACGGGCTCCCGCATCTGCGCCGGCGGCCGCGCACGGCAATGGTCACGACCGTATTTTCTCTTCGCCGCTCGCGCGTCGCCTCGCCAAGGAGGCGGGCATCGAACTTGC
>JAGXAF010000176.1 GCA_018971675.1 Bradyrhizobium sp. | reverse complement strand
GAAGCGGACTGGGCAGAACGCTGATGCGCGGATGGTCCGGCATCATCGCCACCACAAGCATATCGGCGCGTACAAGGCGCACCGGTTCTCGAAGGTTTCGGTCAGGCACGTCACGCCCACCAAGCACGGCTAGAGCCGTTTCCGTTCCGAAAGAACCGGAACGGGGCTCCAGATTCTTGTTTTGACGCGTTTTCTTCACGCGAACCGGCATCCACCCACGGATCAAGTCCGAGGGCATGCTTCGCTCGAAAACGCTTTAGTTGCAGATCTGGACGTTGCCGCCGCCGCCTTCGATGGGACCGCCCTGGGCCGTCGTGCGGTATTCGATGTGACATCCCCGCTGAACCGGTTGACAGCCATGGCTGCCGCACACGATCTGTCCGGTGCCGCCCCCCCGGTTCATCGCCCGGGACCGCGGCGCGCGGAATTCCGGCATCGGCCGTTCCCGCGCGGCGCCTTCGTAGCTGTCGTCGCGGCGTTCGCGATCGCGTTCACGCCGTGCCGTCGGGCTCCTGGCGCGGCGCTTCTCGCATTCGTTGTCTTCGTTGAGGAATGATCCTTCCGCACAGACGATCTTGCTGCAGTGGCCGCCACTCGCCTTGAAGCCGTGCTCGCAGACCAGCGGACAGACACGGCCTTCCTTGCTCTTGATGGCATCGAGCGTATCGAGGCTCGCCGCCTTGACGTCGAGTCTGGTTCCGGCATTGCGATTGAACAGCGTGAGCGAGCGCTGGGTCGCGTTGTTCCATTCGCCGTCGGCGGGTCCGTTCAGGCAGCCGACGCGTCGCAATTCGATCTGAACGGACTTGCCGATGTCGGCCTGGGGCGAGGGTCCGGGCGTCAATGTGGCGACGTCGGTCCGCTTCGGCGGTTCGCCGACCGGCGGATTTGCGGCCATGGGGGCGGCTGGCGCATCGCTGGCGGGCGTATTGCTGACAGGCGTATTGCCATTCGCCGCAGCCGTGTGGCCTGACGGGCCAGCGGGAGCCGGCGAATTCTCCGCGGCGATCCGCTTCTTTTCGGCATCCGCGGCCTGATCAAGCGCCACCTGCTTGGCTTTCTCGGCGGCGATGCGGGCCTGCTCCGCAGCCTTCGCGTTTGCTTCGGCCGCCTTCAGCTGTTGTTCGGATGGCGCGCTCTCGGCAGCCAGATGCGCGCGCTCCCGTTCGGCCTTTTGTGCCCTTTCGGTCGCGGCAATGCGCGCATCCTCGGCCTCGACCTTCACGAGCTGAATCCGCGCGAGGTTGGCGTAGTAGCCCTCGGGGTATTGCGCCAGAAAGGCGTTCAACGCGGCCTTGTTGCCGATCTGAAGCGCCAGTTCGTAGTCGCTGCGCGCCTCACTTTGCGAATTGGGCGCGGGTGCCGCCGGCGCCGCCTTGGCAGGCGCCGGCACCAGCGGCACATCCTCGCCGCCGAGCGAGCCATAGACAAACGGTTCCTGCCGGTTACCGGTGCTCTTGAGCACGTCGTCGCGGACAAACCCGAAGGCGCGGCGCACATCGAGGCCGGGCGTGGTCAGGTGTTTCGACAATGCGACGGTGAACGGGCTGTTCCCGCTGCTGCCGTCCAGCGCCGTCGAGCCGGCCTTGGCGGAATAGGCAATCAGCGTATTGGGACTTGTCGGTTCGACCTTGGCCAGACCACGCTCGATCGAGCGCGAGGCCATCGTGTGTTTCATGGTTTTCGCGAACGGATTGTCGCGGCAGGCATCGAGAATCACCAGCCGGAGCTGTTTGGCGGGATCGATCGCCACCAATACGCGATCAAGCGACACGCCCTCGTCATAGACGTCGGCATCGCGCTCCAGTCTCGCATCCACCGGGATCAAATAGTTGTTGCCGTCGACCTCGAGGCCATGACCGGCGTAATAGATCACGGCGATATCGGCGTCGCGGGCGAGATCGGAAAAGTCGCGCAGCGCACGGCGCATCTCGACCGCCGCCAGATCGCGCCGGGAATCCACCACGTCGAAACCGGCGTCCCGCAGCGTTGCCGCGATCATGGCGCTGTCATTGACCGGGTTCGGCAGCGGCGGTGCGTTTTGATAGGCGGAATTGCCGATGACCAGCGCCACATGCCTGCCCGCCCAGGCCGGCTGGCATACCAGAAGCACGATGGCGGCGAGGAAAAGCCGGCGCAATATTCGCAATGCAGACAAATTCATCATGGCGTTTTCCGCAAGGACTGCCTTGTAGCATGAGGGCGAGGCTATCAGAAGCCAGCGACGGCCGCTGTGAGATTGGTCACTATCGCGGCCGGGCCGGTTCACATCGCCACCGGCAAAGATTTGGCGGGCAAGGATTTGGTAACCAACCGCCGACGGTCATCAGGATCCGGTTCGCGGGTTGTCCGTCTTGGCTTGAAGATCGGGTCACAGAACCGCAACAAACGGTCCGCGCGACTGGCGGCGCGACGAGCGGCTGATCGTGTGGCCCTGCCATCATGCTGCCGCGGAAGGCTGGCGAGGCTGCACGCGCCGCGATCCTCGATCGCCGCGGAACCTCGTGATGGAACCTGATGATCCTGAACCGACGAAGCCTGCTGGCCGCCGCATCAAGCCTTGCGATCTGGCCCGCGACCGCCGGGGAAGCTCCGCCCGCGATCGCAACCTACGAGCGCGAGACCGGCGGCCGGATCGGCCTCTATGCGGAGAACCTCGCCACCCGCGGCAAGATTGCCTGGCGCGCCGAAGAGCGCTTCGTCATGTGCAGCACCTTCAAGGCCTCGCTTGCCGCCTTTGTGCTCGCCCGCGCCGACCGCGGCGAGCAACAGCTTGAGGCCATGATCCCGTTCGGAGCCGACGATCTCCAGGGCTACGCTCCCGTCGCAAGGCGGAATCTCGCCAGGGGCGCGATGTCGGTGGTGGAGATGTGCGAAGGCGCGGTTGAACTCAGCGACAACACCTGCGCCAATCTGTTACTGGCGCGGGTCGGCGGCCCCGCCGCCCTCACCGCGTTCTGGCGCTCGACCGGCGATGCCGTGACGCGACTGGATCACAGCGAACCGATGTTGAACCGCTCGCCGCCTGGCGATCCGCACGACACCACCACGCCGGCCGCAATGGCCGGCAATCTGCAACGGTTCGTGCTCGGCAAGGTGCTGTCGCCGAATTCGCGCGAGCGCCTCACCGGCTGGATGCTGAACTGCAAGACCGGCGACAACCGGCTGCGCGCCGGCCTGCCGAAAGACTGGAAAATCGGCGACAAGACCGGCAACAACGGCAAGGACGCATCCAGCGATATCGCGGTTGCATGGCCGAAGCCGGACGTTGCCGTGCTGATCTGCGCCTATACCCAGGGCGGTTCGCCATCGGTCGCGCAACTGGACACGCTGTTTGCGGAAATCGGCCGGATGGTCGGGCGGCGGCTGGGCTGATCGCCGCCTGTTTCGTGCAAGCGCCGATCCTGCCGCCGGCCCGGTGCTTCGCTCATGCCATTCACCGCTGGCATTGACCGGACACGTCGTCCGGGCGAATTGAAGGGCCGCGGGATTTTCAGGATCATATTTTCAGGACAATTGCGTGGAAGCCAGATTCCAGATCTTTCTGATCTTGCTCGCGGTGCTCGCCGGCACCGCGCTGCTGGCGCGGCGCATCAACGTCGCGCCCGCGATCCTCTTGCTGCTGGCCGGCATCGCGCTCGCCTTCGTGCCGGGCGTTCCGTCGCTGGAATTGCCGCCGGAACTGGTGTTGCTGCTGGTATTGCCGCCGCTGATCTATTCGGCGAGCGTTGGCATGAGCTGGCGCGAATTCAAATTCAATTTGCGTCCGATCATCCTGCTGGCGGGCGGCTGCGTGATCTTCTCGGCCTTCGCGGTCGCCGCCGCCACGCACTATTTGATCGGGCTGCCGTGGAGCGTCGGCTTCCTGCTCGGCGCCATCGTCGCGCCGCCCGACGTGGTCGCGCCGCTCGCCATCGCCCGTAAACTGGGCCTGCCGCGGCGAATCCTTGTCGTGCTCGAAGGGGAAGGACTGGCCAATGACGCCACCGCGCTGATCCTCTATCGATTCGCGGTGTTGGCGATTTCGACCGGCACCTTTTCATTGTCGAAGGCGAGCGGCACGTTCGCGGTCATCGTCGCCTGCGAGGCGCTGTTCGGCGTCGCCGTTGGCTGGCTCAGCCTGCGGGCGCGGCATTGGGCGCGCGATCCGCAGGTCGAGATCACGCTGTCGCTGATCACGCCCTACATCGCCTATTGGGTCCCCGAGCATCTCGGCGGGTCCGGCGTGATCGCGACCGTTGCCTGCGGTCTTTACATGAGCTGGAACGGCCCGCTGTTGATCTCGTCGGCGACCCGCCTGCAGGGTATCTTCTTCTGGGATCTGGTGATCTATCTGATCGAAGGCCTGCTGTTCCTGCTGACCGGCTTCCAGATGCGGTCGCTGTTCGAGAAATCCAAGGCGTTTCCGCTCGACGACATCCTGTCGGCGACCGCGCTGGTCGCCGCGATTATCATCGTCGCACGCTTCGCCTGGGTTTTCCCCGCCACCTATCTGCCGCGGCTCTGGCGCCGGGTGCGGGAACGCGACCCCTCGCCGCCCTGGCAATGGGTGTTCGTGATCGCCTTCACCGGCGTCCGCGGCGCCGTTTCGCTGGCCGCGGCTCTGGCGCTGCCGTTCGCGCTGCCGGACGGCGAGGCCTTTCCGTATCGCGATCTCATCCTGTTCGTCTCGTTCGGAGTCATCTTCATCACCCTGATCGGGCTTGGGCTCGGCTTGCCGCCGGTGGTGCGATGGCTCGGCGTGGCGCAGGCCGGGCGCGCCGAACACGTGGCGGAGCTGGAAGCGGAAATCGCGGCAAGGCGCGAAGCGCTTGGCGCGGCGCTCAAATCGCTCGACGCCATCACCGACGACCGCGAATTGTCGGACGAAGTGATCAAGCTGTTGCGCGTGCGCCACGAAAACCGCACCAACCAGCTACCGGACTCGCTCGATCCCGAAACGGACGATGTCTCGGCGGCCGGAATCGACCTGACGCGCGAGTTGATCGCGAGGGAGCGCAAATTCATCCACGCCCTGCTGCGCGACGGCAAGATCACCGACGAAACGCGGCGGAGGATCGAACGCGACCTCGACCTCGAGGAAGCCAGTCTCGCCAACCGCGAATACCGCAAGATACCGTAGTGAAAGCGGGTATCATGCCCGCGAAGGCATCCCGCGGGGGCGCGCGGCCCTCTTCGGCGGGGCCGCGCTTGGTCTTGCTTGGCTTTATTCCGCAGCCGTGTCTGCCGTCACCTTCGCGCCAGAGCCGTAACGCTGGTCGATATAATCGATCACCAGCGCCTTGAAGTCGGCGGCAATGGTTGGCCCGCGCAAGGTGCGGAACTTCTTTCCGTCGACGAACACCGGCGCGGCCGGGGTTTCGCCGGTGCCGGGCAGCGAGATGCCGATATTGGCGTGCTTTGACTCGCCGGGGCCATTGACGATGCAGCCCATGACAGCGACGTTGAGCTCTTCGACGCCGGGATATTTCGTCTTCCAGGTCGGCATCTCGTCACGGATGAAGTCCTGGATCGAGCGCGCCAGTTCCTGGAACGTGGTCGAAGTGGTGCGGCCGCAGCCGGGGCATGCCGCGACCAGCGGCACGAAAGTGCGGAAGCCCATCGTTTGCAGCAATTCCTGCGCGACCTGGACTTCGAGTGTGCGATCGCCGCCGGGCTCGGGAGTGAGCGAAATGCGGATGGTGTCGCCGATGCCTTGCTGCAGCAGGATGCCGAGCGCGGCCGACGACGCCACGATGCCCTTGGAGCCCATGCCGGCCTCGGTGAGGCCGAGATGGATGGCGTAATCCGAACGGCGCGCCAGTTCCTGATAGACCGCGATCAGGTCCTGCACGGCGGAGACCTTCGCCGACAGGATCATCTTGTTCTTGGGCATGCCGAGCTCCTGGGCACGGCCAGCCGAGAGCAGCGCCGACTGCACCATCGCCTCGCGCGTCACCGCGCGCGCATCGCGTGGCTGGCTTGATGCCGTATTCTCGTCCATCAGCTTGGTGAGCAGTTCCTGGTCGAGCGAGCCCCAGTTGGCGCCGATGCGCACCGGCTTGTTGTTCTTGTTGGCGATCTCGATGATGTCGGCAAATTGCGTGTCGCGCTTGTTCTTGAAGCCGACATTGCCGGGATTGATGCGGTATTTGGCGAGCGCCTCGGCGCAGGCCGGAAATTCGGCCAAGAGCTTGTGGCCGATGTAGTGGAAGTCGCCGATCAAAGGCGTGTTGATGCCGAGCTTGTCGAGCTTCTCGCGGATGTGCGGAACGGCAGCGGCGGCCTCTTCGCGATCAACCGTGATGCGCACCATCTCAGACCCGGCGCGCGTCAGCGCCGCGACCTGCGCAACCGTGCTTTCGACATCGGCGGTGTCGGTATTGGTCATCGACTGCACGACAATCGGCGCGCCGCCGCCGACGGCGACCTGGCCAACCTTGACCTGGGTGGTTTGATGCCGGGCTTTCGGCCCCGCAATATCGGAATCTGGCAGTTTTTCGGGCTTGTTCATGGGCGTCAGATATCAGGTTTCGGTGACGGTCAGCAACGGATCAGCGGGTACTTTAATACCTGGATTGGGCCGGTTCACGAGGTAAAGCCCCGCAATGACAAGAAGTGCCGCGGCCCCGAAAACGGGGGTCAGCCTATCATGCAGGATGAAATAGCTAGCCACGACGCCAAACAAAGGGGTGATGAAGGTAAATGCCGACAATTTGCTGGCTGAATAGCTCTTGACCAGCACAAACCAGAGCAAAAACGTCAATCCGACCACCCAAATCGCCTGATAGGCCATCAGCGACAGGGCCAAAGGTCCGGGAAAACGGGTCACCGTCTCGCCAAAAGAGAAGGCTGCCATGCCCAAAATCGGGATCGATATCGCCACCTGATAGATCAGCGCCTTTTCGGCCGGGGCGTGGCGCAAGGCGGTCGCCTTCACGATCAGGGTGGTGGCGGCCCATAGCGCGCCGCCGCCGACGATCAACAGGTCGCCCCACAGCACGCCCGCATCGACATCGGGCTGGGGCACGCCGATCGCCAGGGCAACGCCGGCAAAGCTCAAGGCGAGCCCGGCCCATTGCAGGGCGCGCAGCCGTTCGCCAAGCAATCGATAGGAACCAAGCGCGACGAAAAACGGCGCGGTGTAGAGAAAGACCACCGCGCGCGACGCCGACGTCAATTCCAGCCCGCGATAGACCAGCACGAATTCGACGCCGAACGTGACGCCCAGCAAAAGACCTGCGCGAAGCGAGCCGTCACGTTCGAACAACTTCACGCCGCGAAAGTGCGCAATCAGCAGCAGCACGGGAAGCGCGGCCATGGAACGGATCGCGCCTTGCCATAGCGGCGGAATGTCCGGCAATGCGAGCTTGACCGCGATCTGGTTGAAACCCCAGCTCAGGCACAGCATCAGCATCAAGCCGATCGCTTGCGGGCTGAGCGAA
>JAGXAF010000009.1 GCA_018971675.1 Bradyrhizobium sp. | reverse complement strand
AAACCGGGCCTGTTGGCCGCGGCGGAGCGATCCTGGTGGAATGGATGCATTTTCGCCTCGTGCTGATTTTGCCGGGCTGGCTACTGCCATCGATCCGCTACCGATAAAGCAGACGATCAAGCCGTCAACCAGCATAACTGGAGGACAACCCCGCGCCGGGCGGATACCATGCGCCCAACCGGGCAAACGCTCGACGGCGTTCCGGAAGCGAAGGGTTGCCTCGGCGCATCGCCCGCATAGATACGAAACTTTCACCCAACGAGGACGGCGCCCATGGAGATGCCGAAGTACAAGACCGCCCTGATCGTCGGCGCCGGCGAAGGGCTGAGCGCATCGCTGGCGCGGCTGTTCGCCCGCGAGGGCATTCGCGTCGCGCTCGCCGCACGCCAGATCGGAAAGCTCGGCGCGCTGTGCAGCGAGACCGGCGCCCGCGCCTTTGCCTGTAACGCAACCGACGCTGACGAGGTGGAGCGGCTGTTCGGCATGGTCGAGCGCGAAATCAGCAGCCCCGACGTCGTGGTTTATAACGCCTCCACCCGCGCGCGCGGTCCGTTCGTCGATCTGGTGCCGGCGGAAGTGGCGCAGGCCATCAGCGTCAGTGCCTTCGGCGGCTTCCTGGTGGCACAGCAAGCCGTGAAGCGGATGTTGCCCAACAAGCACGGCGCGGTCCTGTTCACCGGGGCTTCCGCCAGCGTCAAGGGCTATCCGCAATCGGCGCCGTTCGCGATGGGCAAGTTCGCGCTGCGCGGCCTGGCCCAGAGCATGGCGCGCGAATTGTCGCCGCAGGGTATTCACGTCGCTCATTTCGTCATCGATGGCGGCATTCGCAGCGCGGCGCGGGCCGAGCCCGCGGATCGTCCGGACTCGATGCTCGACCCCGATGCCATCGCCTTGAGCTACTGGAACGTGCTGCGACAGCCGCGCAGCGCCTGGACCTGGGAATTGGAGGTGCGGCCGTGGCTTGAGAAATTCTAGAACACCTCGCAAGGAGAGGCGCAGGCCTTCATCGATAGGCCAAGCCGGCATCGATCCGCGTGGCAGCCAGCCGCCAGCTGGCGCAAGCAATGTCCAGCGGCCCGGTGTCGATCTGCTTGACGAACCGCGCCAGCTTCCAATCGTCGGGATTGGAGGTAAGCGTAAAGCCGGATTTGCGGGCCAGACCGATCATGGCCTCGTTCGAGCGCAGGGTGTCGCAGAACAGGCGCTTCGCCCCCAACGCCGCCGCGCGGCATTCCAGATTGCGCAGCAGCGCCGATCCGATGCCCTGGCCTTGCCATCGATCATCGACCGACAGGCCGAGTTCGACACTTGCCGCCTCGGGGTGGAACGCATAGCGGGCTTCGCCGACCACGATTTCAAACCCATCGATCTTGGTGGTCGCGAGCACACTGAACTCGTCGCGTTCGCCAACATGCATGAACTGCTCAAGCAAATTGTCCGGCAGTTCGCGCATGGCGCTGAAAAAGCGGTTGTAGCGTGATCGTACGGAGAGCGAGCGGAAGTAGCTTTGCAGCGTCGCTGCATCGCGCGGCTCGACGAAACGCACTGTTACAACAATTCCGTTACGGCAGCGCAGCGCGTCGGAATATTGCCTGAGATCATCGAGGTGAAGGGTGCCCATCGCGTGCTCCCCTTGAAATAAGTTGGCCGCCGACCCTGATGACGAAGCGGTGCCGGCGCTGCTCGCGCTCCGGCTGCCTTCAAGCCCGCCAAAATGGCTTTTCGGTCTCGTTGATGATGTCGCTGCGGGAAACGCCGATATCGTGCAGGTCGCGGTCGGTCCACTGCGCCAGTTCCCGCCTGGCCCTCATGCGTTCCCGCCAAACATGGATGGTTTCCTCCATTTGCGCCCAGAAACCAGAGCCATGATGATTCATCATCTGTGGATGTGAACGAACGAACATTTTTTGCCTCCAAAAACCAACATTCTGCTATGGATATTCATGCTATTTGGCACTTCTACAAACGACACTTTGTTCCCGTTAAGATGACAAAAATTCATGAATTGGGATTTGTGGCATGGCCAGCAGGCTACCTTCGCTCAATGGGTTGCGCGCCTTTGAGGCCGCCGCCCGGCACCTCAGCTTCACCAATGCGGCAACCGAATTGAACGTCACCCAAACCGCGATCAGCCATCAGATCCGGCGGCTTGAGGAGGAATTGGGGATCCGGCTGTTCGTCCGGCAGAACCGCGCGCTGGCACTGACCCCGCAAGCCAGGGATTATCTGCCGGGAGTCCGCGCCGCATTCAACGATTTGAGGTTGGCGACCGACCGCTTGCTGCGCAAGGACGACGATCATGTGCTGACGATCTCGACGCTGGCCTCGCTGGCTGCGAAGTGGCTTCTGCCGCGGATGTCGACGTTCCAGGAGGCCCATCCGGGCATCGACGTCCGCATCACCACCTCGACGGCTCTGGTCGATTTCAAGAGCGGCGATGTCGACGCCGCGATCCGCTACGGACGCGGCCACTGGCCGGGTCTGCGCGCCGACTGGCTGACTGCCGATCAATTGTTTCCCGTGTGCGGCCCGGCGCTGCTCACCGGCAAGCGGCCGCTGAAAAGCCCGGAAGATCTCGCCCATCATACGTTGCTGCACACCAGCGGCGTCTATGACGACGACTGGCGGTTGTGGCTCACCGCCGCGGAATTGCCGGCCAATATTTCCAGGCAGCCCGGGCTGACGTTCGACCTGATCCTGATGACCGTGCAGGCCGCAATCGACGGTATCGGGGTCGCGATGGGCCGCACCTCCTATGTCGAGGCCGACATCGCCAAGGGCCGCCTCGTCGTCCCCTTCCAGATCGCCCTGCCGGCCGATGCCGGATTCTATCTGGTTTCGCCGGTGGAGCGCGCCGACCCGCCCAAGCTCGCGGCATTCCGGCAATGGCTTCGCGCCTCGGCGCAGAACAAGCCCTGAAATATCGGCGGGCGCACGGTATCTCGTTCAGGAAGTTTTGCGGTTGGCCGCGCCGCGCGGGCATGGCAGATTGAGCCCTCAAAAGACAACGGCCGGCGGACGAGAAACCTGACCGGCCACGCCCAGGGAAAACGACGGGCGAAAAAACAGGGGAAACAAATTGCAGGACGCCGAGAGCGCAGCGCCGGCTTTGCAAAGCGAGGCAACCTTGCAAGGCGAAACAGGCTTGCAAAGCGAAGCTCGCGGGTCCTGGCCCGTGCGCTGGTGGGCAATCGTCGACTACAAGATCGGCATCATTCCTCTGCCCGTTTTCCTGATCCTGTTTGCCGTGATCGCCGGTTTCGCGACCACCGGGAAAGTGCCGTCCGATATCCTTATGGCCATCGTACTGCTATCGATGGGCGGCTTTAGCTGCGCCGAGCTGGGCAAACGAATTCCGATCATCCGCAACATCGGTGCGGCGGCGATCTTCGCGACCTTCATTCCGTCGTTCCTGGCATTCCATCATTTGTTGCCTGCCTCAATTGTGGATTCGATCAAGACCTTCACCAAGGATTCGAACTTCCTGTACCTGTTCATTTCCTGCATCATCGTCGGCAGCATCCTGGGGATGGATCGAGGCGTCCTGATCAAGGGATTCCTCAAGATCTTCGTTCCGCTGGCCGCGGGCTCGCTCGCCGGCGGTCTGGTGGGAACACTCGTCGGCATCATGCTCGGCCTCGGCGCTTACCACGCGTTCTTCTTCGTCGTGGTTCCGATCATGGCCGGAGGCGTGGGCGAAGGAGCGATTCCGCTCTCGATCGGCTATTCGCAGATTCTTCACCAGCCGCAGGGCGACCTGTTCGCGCAGGTGCTGCCGCCGGTAATGCTGGGCAGCCTGACGGCCATTCTGCTGTCGGGCACGCTCAACTATGTCGGGAAGAAATATCCGCATCTGACCGGCGAGGGACGCCTGCAACCGGGCGAGCATGACGAGCTGGAATTCGAGGAAGAAGATACGAAGCAGCATGTCGATGTAGCAACCGTCGCAGCCGCCGTCGTTACCGCCGTAACGCTCTATCTGATCGGCGTCCTGGCGCAGCGGTTGTTCGGCTTTCCCGCGCCGGTGGTGATGCTGCTGATTG
Source organism: Bradyrhizobium sp. (assembly GCA_018971675.1). Taxonomy (GTDB): domain Bacteria; phylum Pseudomonadota; class Alphaproteobacteria; order Rhizobiales; family Xanthobacteraceae; genus Bradyrhizobium. The sequence continues at coordinate 30,864 of JAGXAF010000009.1, read as the reverse complement.
CCGTGCTGCTGAAGCTGGCTCGTGCGGTGTCGCCATCGCTTCAGCTTGGCGCCTTCCACGTCTATAAATTCTTTTCGACCGCCGTAACCTATCCGCTGCTGTTCGCGATCGGCGTGGCGTTGACGCCATGGGACAAGCTGGTGGCGGCTTTCACCCTGCCCTACATCATCACGATCGTGGCAACGGTGGCCGCAATCATAACCACGGGATTTTTTGTCGGAAGCTGGCTGAAAATGTATCCGATCGACACCGCGATCGTCACCGCCTGTCACAGCGGACAGGGCGGCACGGGCGATGTCGCGATCCTGACCGCGGCCAACCGCATGCAGCTGATGCCGTTCGCCCAGATCGCAACCCGCATCGGTGGCGCGCTTACCGTCACGGGCGTGCTGATCGTCTTGACCCAAATCGCCTAGCGTCGGCGCCGCCGCCGTCCCTTCCGGGACACGCCACGGCTCTAATGAACCATCACCCAACCCGGCTGGATGATCGGATAGGTCATGAGACCAATCACCGCCGTCGCGCAGATCAGGAGCGGATTGCTCACCTTCCAGCGAAACAGGATAGCCAGTGAGACAATTCCGACCAGCGCCGTCAGCCAATCACCGATGGCGATGCGGCCGAGCAGAATGCATGCGCCCAGGATCGTTCCGATCGCGGCCGCGTAGGCGCCCTTGACGAAACCCTGCACGTTCGCATTGCCGCGATGGCGTGCAAGCAACGGGGCGACGATCAGCACCAGCAGAAACGATGGCAGGAAGATGCCGATGGTGGAGACCAGCGAGCCCCAAAAGCCTGCGACGAGATAGCCGACAAACGTCGCGGTGATCACCACGGGCCCCGGGCTGATCATCCCGATCGCGACCGCGATCAGGAACTGTCGCTCGTCAAGCCAACCGAACTGCTGGACGAGCCCCTGTTCGAGAAAGGGCACGATCACAAGTCCGCTTCCGAAGGTAAGCGAACCGGCCTTGAGAAAAAACAGCAATAGCTTGCCGAGGATCGAGCCGGAGGTATTCGGCGCAAGCTGCGCCAGAACCGGCGCGGTGACACTCAATGCCGTCGGTGTGCGTCCCCGGAAGGTGCCGTAGCAGAGAATGCCTACAACGCCGGCGCCAATGAACAAGAGCGCGACTTCGGCCTGAAGGATCACCGTGATGGCAAGGCAAACCACGGCGATCACCCATTGCAGCCGGTCCTCCATGCCGAGCCTGGCGAGCCGGTAGCAGGAATGAAGTATCAGCGCGATCACCGCCGGACTGACGCCGTAGAAGATGGCGGTGACCGGTCGCAGATCACCCAGATACACATACAGTGCACCCAGGCCGGCAACGATCATGAAGTTCGGCAGGATAAAAGCCCAGCCGCCGGCCCATGCTCCCCAGAAGCCGCAACGAAGATAACAGATGTAGATGCCGACCTGGATCGCCAGCGGTCCCGGCAGTGACTGACAGATCGCAACAGCCTCGCGCATCTGCTCTTTCGTCAACCACTTCTTGCCGTCGACGAGTTCGCGCTCCATCTGGCCGACCAGGGCCACCGGTCCACCGAAGCCCAGGCAGCCAAGCCGAAGAAAATAGCGCACGATTTCGCCCATCCGGCCGCGAGCGAAAGTCGTCGTTGTTGTCGTCATCGCCCAATGCCCTCTGGCTCTAGCTTTTCCTCGACGAGGCAGTTGGTCCAAAGAGTGTCCGCGTGCTTACGGCTTCACCTTGTTGGTCGGCCAGTTGTGCGTTTCCTTGATCGCGTCACGGCACCAGCGGTAGAACGCGTCATACAGGCGCATGCCGGCATTCAACTGTTCGAGATCGTCGTCGTACATGCGCGAGAGGCCGAGCGAGGCCGCCAGCAATCCGGGCGCCTCGGGCGACAGATCGAGACGCGCCGTATCGGCAGCCCGCACCATGGTCGCGAGCCGCTCCAACGCCGGCGTGGAAATACCGAACTCCTGCACCATGACGTCAAAGGTGCAGAACTCGCCGCGATGGCTCCAGAAGACATCCTCGATGTCGAACGGCGTGGCATCGAAGCGCTCGGCCACCGATGTGACCTCGGCAGGCGCCACAAAAAGAAACACGGCGGCGGGATCGACGAAGCGCCGGATCAGCCAGGGACAGGCGATACGGTCGATCTTGGGCCGGGATCGCGTCACCCAAACCGTGCGACCCCGCCCGTCACGCCTGGGAATCTTGTCCGCGGGAACAGTCGGAAGCCCGGCCTGTCTCCAGCCGAGATGACCGCCTTCGAGAACCTCGGCGGCGATGTTGCTGCATCGGAGCCAGGCGGCCGTGCCTTCGCTGATTTTCTGGCCGTTGTTGCAGATGACGACCACCGACTGACCCGCGACGCGAGGAGCCCAGTCCTGGACGTCGACATGCGAGCGCCGCGCGGCACCGGGAATCAAGCGTGGATCGGCCGCGAAATCCTCATCAAGGCGGACGTCGATGAGCGTCGGCGCATTGGAAGTACCGATCAGTCTGGAAAGCTTGTCGGAGGAAATTGAGGTGTATGAAGACATGCGGCGCCCCTTGGTATCAGGACGCGATTCTTGGGCATGTCGCCTCGCGGGGAGATCGCACATCCCCGTGGCTTAAATAAAAACCCTGCTAGTCGGGCTGTCAACCCGCCTTTTCCGGATGGGGAATGCGGAAGGGGCGAAAATCGGCTTACCGCTTCACTCGGAGCAGCCAAAGCGCAGCACCTGCAACCACGTTGAATTACCGCCCACCTTTCAACGGAAGCGGCCCAAAGCGGATTGTCGGCGCAAGCTGCCATCGCCGCTTGTTTCCGGGATATGGGACGTCGGCGGCCGAGTTTTATGAACATACGCTGCTATCCCGGGCCGGCTTTGTTTCACCGTCGTCGCGCGAAATATTCCGCATGACTTGATGCCAGCGTCGGGCGTCAGAAGCTTCAGGAGCCTGGCAGCAGCGGGGGGTCCTGGCTCAGCGCTCGCGGAAGGCACGCATCAACTGGTCCTTCAGCGGCTTGACCAGATAGGACATCAGGGTGCGATCGCCGGTCTGGACGAAGGCTTCCACCGGCATGCCCGGAATCAGCTTGACTTCGCCGAGCTTTGCAACTTCGTCCGGCGGCAGCGAGACGCGGATGGTGTAGTGGGATTGTCCGGTGCGCTGGTCCGTGGTGACGTCGGGCGATACGCGGATCACCTCGCCGGTCAATTCCGGCGTCGTGCGCTGGTTGAAAGCCGATAGCCGCAGCAGCGTCTTTTCGCCGATCTGCAGTTTGTCGATGTCCTGCGGGTTGACCTTGGCCTCGACCTGAAGGTCGTCGGCTTGCGGCACGATCATCATGATCGCATCGCCCGCCTGGATCACCCCGCCTACGGTATGCACGGTCGATTGCTCGACGATCCCGTCCTGCGGCGCGCGGATATCGACCCGGCGCAACTGGTCCTCTGCGGTGACCTTGCGCTCGATATATTCGCCGATCTTGTCATTGGTCTCGCGCAGATCCTTGGAGACGTCGCTGACCATGTCCTTGTCGATCTGGATGATCTGCAATTCAGTCTCGGTGATCTTGCCCTTGGCCTGCGCCGTGGAGGCAACGTATTGCGCCTTTTCGCCGGCGAGCCGCGCCGCGTCGCGCTCCAGCGTGGTCAGCCGCGCCAACTGCACGAGATGCTGGTCGTAGAGCTGGCGAACGCCGACCAATTCCTTGTCGACCAACGCTATTTCCTGGTCCTTGGCCTGGGCCTGCGCCGAGAGGCCCGCGATCTCTTCCTTCAACTGCGTGATCCGCTCGCGCAATTGCGCCTTCTGTCCGCTCCGCCCGGTGGTGCGGACTTCGAACAATTTGGTCTCGCTTGCCATCACGTCCTTGACATCGGGGTCATCAGCTTGATCGAGCAAGGCTTGCGGAAACACGATCTTGTCGAGGCCCTGCTGCTCGGCCTCCAGCCGCGCGCCGCGCGCCAGGAGACCATTGAGATTCTTGGTGACGATCGCGAGGTTCGCCTTGGTGACAGTGTCATCGAGCCGCACCACGATATCGCCGGCCTTGACGTGGTCGCCGTCATGCGCGCGCACTTCGCCAACGACGCCGCCGGTCGGATGCTGGACCTTCTTGACGCTGGATTCGACCACGATCGATCCCGGCGCGATCAGCGCGCCGGAGATTTCGGCGGTCGAGGCCCAGCCGCCGAGCCCGCCAACCAGGAGCACGACCACCGACAGGCCGACGATCAGGTGCAGCCGGATCGATGCTTGCGCGCCCTTTGCCTCGGCAAGGCCCGTCTTTTGGCCGATCATTCCCTGAACGGTCATTTCTTGACCCCGCCTTCGCTGACGATCTTGATCGGCGTGGGCGGCCCTACCCGCTGGATCACCTGTCCGAGCACCGTCTCCTTGGGGCCGAAGGCCTGCATGCGACCGTCCCTCAACACCAAAAGCTGGTCAACCCCTTCGATCCCGACCGGCCGGTGCGCCACCACCACCACGACGGCGCCGCGCTCCCGCGCGGCACGGATCGCCCGCGTCAACGCTTCGTCGCCTTCGGTATCGAGGTTGGAATTCGGTTCGTCGAGCACGATCAGGAAAGGATTTCCGTACAACGCCCGCGCCAGCGCCACCCGCTGCGCCTGGCCGGCCGACAACGCATGCCCCTGTTCGCCGACCTGGGTATCGTAGCCGTCGCGCATCTTGATGATGAGCTGGTGCACACCGGCTTCCTTGGCGGCGGCAATGATGCCGTCGGAACTGGCATCGGGATCGAAACGGCAGATATTCTGCGCCACCGTGCCGGCGAACAATTCGACATCCTGCGGCAGATATCCGATGTGACGGCCAAGCACGTCAGGCGACCATTGGTCGAGCGCGGCGCCATCCAGCCGGACCTTGCCGCGAAACGGTTGCCATACGCCGACCAGCACGCGCGCCAGCGACGATTTTCCGGATCCGCTCGGTCCAATGATGCCGAGCCCATGTCCGGCCTCGAGTGCGAAGGTGATTTCCTGCACGATGATCTTCTGATCGCCCGGCGGCACGATGCTGACGGTCTCGACCGAAAGCCGGCTCGACGGCTCCTGCAGCAGGGTCTGCCCGGTTCGCGGCGGCAATTGTTCGAGCAGGCGGTTGAGGCGGTGCCAGCTTTGCCGGGCGGCGACGAAGCTTCTCCAGTGCGCGATTGCAAGATCGACGGGGGCCAATGCCCGCGCGCTCAGGATCGATCCCGCAATGATGATGCCAGCCGTCGCCTCCTGATAGATCACCAGGTAGGCGCCGACACCAAGCACCGCCGATTGCAGCGTCATGCGAAGCACCTTGGAAATCGCACCGAGACCGCCGGCGATGTCGCTGGCGTATTGATTGCCCGTCAGATATTTTTCGTTGGCCTCGCTCCAGCGATCGGTCAATCGTCCGGACATTCCCATCGCCACCAGGACCTCGGCGTTGCGTCGGCTGGCGGCGGCCAGATCGTTGCGGCGCGCCGCAAGCCCCGTCGCCTCGCGCGCCGGTGCGCGCGACAGGTATTCCGTGACGAGGGTAAGGCCGACAAGGATGATGGCGCCCACCAGTGCCGTTATCCCGATCGCGAAATGGAAGGCGAAACAGATCGCCAGGTAGAACGGCAACCACGGCAGGTCGAAGAAGGCACCGGGACCCATGCCCGAGAGAAAAGAGCGCACCGCGTCGAGGTCGCGCAACGGCTGCAGGCCTTCGTTGCGCGCGCCCATGACCAGCGGCAGGCGCACCAGGGTGTCGAATACCCGGCGGTTGAGCGATTCATCGAGGGCGGTGCCGACACGCCCGAGAATTCGTCCGCGAACGAGGTCAAGAACGCCCTGGCCGAGGTACATTCCGCCGGCAAGGATCGCGAGGCCGATCAGGGTCGGCACGCTGCGGCTCGGCAGCACGCGATCGTAGATCTCCAGCATGAAGATCGAGCCGGTGAGATAGAGCACATTGATCGCGCAACTCATAATGCCGACGCCAATGAAGGCGTGGCGGCACGTGCGCAGCGCATCGCCGAGCTCGGAACGCCGGACACCGGGAGCGCCTGCCATCAAACCTGATCTCGGCCAATTGGATGCGGGAACTCCGTTTTACCGATATTTCGGCCGACCGTCCATTTAAATGACATTACTCAAATACCGCTGACCGACGGCACCCCCAGCGGAACCTTTTAGCGTCCAATCGCTTGTGTTCGCTCCTAGCGGAGACCCTTGATGGACACTTCGGGAGCAATCATGATTCACCGTTTCATCGGAATGACCGCCCTTGTCGCCGCCTTGGCGCTGCCCTCGCTGGCGCAGGCCCAAGGAATACCAGGCGGGATTGAGCAAGGCTCGCGGGACGGCGAACGGGCTGCCGGACCCGTCGGGGCCGTGGTCGGTGGCGTCGTTGGCGGCGTCATCGGAGGCGTCGCCGGGGTGCTCGGCGTCGACCAGCGGCCGCGCTTTCGCAACTATGTGGTCGAGCAGCACCGTCCCTCTTATCACTATGCCGAGGAAGTCCGGGTCGGCACGGTTCTGCCTGAGGCCGACGTCCCCTATTACGATGTGCCGCCGGAATATGGCGTCCCGGATTATCGCTATGCGGTCGTAAACGGTCGCACGGTTCTGGTCGATCCGCGCACCGGCCGGATCGTCGAGATCGTCGAATAGATCAAAGGCGTTGTTGAAAAGTCTGCCGGCCTGCAAAGACGACACGGGCCGTCCTCGCGGGCGGCCTCTTTTTTCGAGCAAAGCGAAACGGCGTATCAGAAACGGCCCGCCGAGCGAATGAGGCGCACGACCAGCAGCAGGATGATCGCACCGATCGAGGAATCGATGATCTCGCGCGTGAGGCCGGCGCCAAGCCGGACACCCAGCTTCGGAAACAGCCAGCTTGCGACGAAAGCACCGGCGATGCCGATCAGAATATCGCCGATGATGCCAAAGCCGGTGCCGCTAACGATCTTTCCTGCAATCCAGCCCGCAACCAGACCGACGAACAGGATGACAAAAAGGCCTTCATTTGACAAATGCATGCAATTTCCCCTGTTGCCGCGCATCTCCGCCTGCGTACCGGACAACAGCCTAACCGCAATTCCCCGACCTGACGACTCCCATATATTTGCCGGCGTGCTGCGGCCCGATGAGATAAGAACGAGAGCGCTCGAGATTTGACGCAACTTTCGCCCGCCGAGGGCGTTGTGTTGGTATGACCCAGCCCGATATCTGGTACGTGACCTTCGGTCCCGACGAGGCGGTGAAAACGGACGACGGTGCTGATCGAGGAAGGGTGCGATCGACCCGGACGTTCAAAACGGAAGTCGACGCCAGGCTGTTCGCCACGCAAATCCTGGCGAAGGGCTGGACCGCCAGCGCCGGCACGCTCAATCCGCATCAGCCCAAGCAGGTTGTTGGCCCCGCCGAAGTAGAACGCTGGGCTGGCCTCGGTGAGTAGAGCGTTTTCGAGCGAAGCATGCCCCCGGACTTGATCCGTGGGTGGATACCGGTTCGCGTGAAGAAAACACGTCAAAACAACAATCCAGGGCCCCGTTCCGATTCCATCGAAACGGAAAGGCTGTAGCAAGCCGCAGGTCCGCTATTTCGTCAACAGCGCGAACGCCCCGTTCCAGTCTTCCGGCGGAGGATTCTTCTGGTAGTTGAGGATCCGCACTTCGTACAGGTTGTATAGCAGTTCAAGCGAGCGGGCGGCGTCGGTCTTGCGGCCGCGCTCGATCGCTTCCAGCGCGCCATTCCAATCGCGGCTGCGGTAGCAAGCCAGCATCTCGATGGTCAGGTTGCGCAGGCGCTGGAAGCGGCCGGATTGCGCGATGTCCTCGCGGCCGGCGATGGCGTAGATCGCCTCGGGCTCTTTCTTGCCCTTCACCATGATGAAGTCGAGTTCGAGGATCGCGAACTTTTCCTTGACCGCCAGCGCGGTTTTCGAGCCGACGATGATCGGGAAGCCATATTCCTTGGACCGGCCTTCCAGCCGCGACGCCAGATTGACGCTGTCGCCGAGCACCGAATAGTCGAAACGCAGGTCGGACCCCATATTGCCGACCACGCATATTCCGGTATTCAGGCCAACGCCGACATTGAGCGGAATATAGGCGGGGCCGCCGTTCTGCGCCTCGATCTCGCGCTGCTTGTTCAGCACGTCGATCTGCTCCAGCATGTCGACCGCGGCTTCGCAGGCATTGATCTGGTGCTGCGCATCGTCCAGCGGCGCGTTCCAGAACGCCATGATGGCGTCGCCCATATATTTGTCGATGGTGCCGTAGCGCGCCAGGATCGCGTTGGTCAGCGGGGTCAGGAACCGGTTCATCAGCGCGGTCAAGCCTCGCGGATCGTTCTTGTAGGATTCCGAGATCGAGGTGAAGCCGCGGACATCGGAGAACATGATGGTCATCTCGCGCTCCTCGCCGCCGAGCACGAGCTTTTCCGGCGATTGCGCCAGTTGCTCGACCAGCGCCGGCGACAGATACTGGCCGAACGCCGAACGGATCTGACGTCGCTGCGCCTGCTCGCGTACGAAGCTCGAGAAGATCATGCTGAGATAAATCGCCATGGTCGACATCAGCGGATAGGTGAAATCGAGCAGGAGGTTCTGCGCGGTGTAGAAATACCAGGAAGTACCGATCAGCAGCGAAGCGAACAGCCCGCCGCCCAGAACGAGAGCGACCGGCCCGAACATCGGGGTGAAAATCACGACCAGCAGCCCGAGCAGCACGGCAGCGGCGAATTCGAGCGGAATACCCCAGGGCGGCCGCGACAGCAGCGCGTGTTCGAAGTTGGCCTCGATCACCTGCGCATGGATTTCAACGCCAGGCATCTGGAGCGACACCGGCGTGGTCTTGTTGTCGTTCAATCCGACCGCCGAGGTGCCGATCAGCACGATCTTGCCATTGACCTTCTCGGGCGCGATATTGCCCTCGATCGCGTCCGAGGCGGATACGTAGATCGAAGGATCGCGCCGCGCGAAATGTATCCAGAGCTTGGCGTTGTAGTCGGTTGGGATCATTAGCCGCCCGAGCTGGACGCCCGTGACCGGTCCGGTGGGTTCAGCCCTGATCATGATGGTCGGTGTGCGCATCAGCACCCGCAATATTTCGAGACTCAGCGACGGCAACATCATGCCTTGCGCCTGCATCATCATCGGTACGCGCCGCACGATGCCGTCGCGCTCGGGCTCGATGGTGAACAGGCCGCGCCCCGCCGCCGCCGTCTCCAGCACGCTGACGTTACGCAACAGGCCGGGAAAACTGCGGATGAAATGCTGCGGATCTCCGCCGAGCGTGGCGGTGCCGGTTTCCGGAAGGCTCTTGTCGAGGTGCGGATTGACATCGCCAAGCGCGGTTTCGCCCAGGATCACGCGCGAACGCCGGATCGCATCGGCCAGGATCTGGTCGTTGGTCGGCAATTCCCGCAGCTTGGTCCTGGTCACATCGTCAAGATACCGCATGGTCCCGGCGACAACGTCCGGATTGAGCCGGTCGGGCTCCGGGAACATAATGTCGAAACCGATCGCGAGCGCGCCGAGGTTCGTGAGGTTGATGACCATGTCTGCGATCCGGGTCCGCGGCCATGGCCACTGGCCTAACTTCGCCAGGCTCTTTTCGTCGATGTCGACGATGGTAACCGGCCGTTGTGTCTTGACCCTCGGCTTGATGCGCTGGAATCCGTCGAACACCCTGATCCGAAATTCCTCGATCGGCTGCGGATCCCATACGCGCAGCGCCACGAATCCGACCAGGATGGCAAGACCCGCCAGCCTCGCAAAGCCGAATTTCCGTGCGAACCAGTGCCGCAACATACTCAGGCGCTTCATGCGGTCTGGATATCAGGTTTGGCCGATTTGATCACGTCGGCGGGGCAAACCGGCCGGGATTGTTGAGGATGACAGGCGCCTTATGGCTGGCGCCGCTGCGGGAAAATTCATGCCCGACAGGTCCGCCATTCATCCTGTGGCAGCATCCCTCAAACGAAGTGGAAATCGCTCGCGTGCCATAGCGCCTTGGCGCCGGCCGTACCGGACGGATCGTGGCTGTCGGTCGGCACGAACGCTGCGGTATGGCTATCGTCGTGCAGTTGGTTCAGGGCCGCTTCCGTATCCGTGCTCATCTGGTGATCGAACAAATGCGAATCGCCGGACGGAGGGTTGCCGCCTGTCTCGTCGTGGCCATTGGCGGCAAAGTTAAACACGAAGCCTTGGCCGTTGGCGGTTACCGCCGACGTATTGCCGGCGCCCGAAGCCGTCGTGTCGGACGGAACCGGCGGATCGTACACAATCGTGCCACCGTTATTGTCGGTGATGAAGCTGAAATTCTTGGCTTGATAGGTGCCGTCGAAATGCAGAGTCGTACTGTGAGTGCCATCGCTCACGAACAGCGTGTCGTTGGTCGCGTTGAAGCTCTCGGTGAACGAAGCCGAATTATGATCGATCCCCTTTAGATCGATCTGGTCCGACCCGGCCAGGGTGCCGTCGCCGGTAAAGCCGGAGATGACGCCGGTAAAGCTCGACGGCGTATCGATCGTCAGCTTTCCGGTCGAACCCTCGAACACCACATTCTCGCCGGTCGAGGCGCCGGCCTCGAATGTGCCACCGTTGGCGATGGTGAACTGGAAGTCACCCGGATTCGCCTTGAGCTGGGCAACGCTGACATTGTCCAGCGTAATCGTGTCGCCGGCGCTGTCGGTGATGACGGTATTGGCGTCGTTGGCACCGGAGGCAACTGCGCTGTTCAGAAGGGCCGTAACACTGGTAAACAACGTGCTGCTGATATCGATGACGTCGTGGCTGACATCGAAATCGGTAATCGTTGCGCTGCCGAAATGCGCGTTGAAATTATAGATGTCATGGCCGCCGTTGCCGGAAATCGTGACCCCGCCGCCGACATCGGTAAACGTATCGTTGCCAGCTGTTCCGTTGACGACAGACGAGCCGTTTCCGACCAGCGTGATGGTGAGCGCCTGATTGGCGGTGGTGGCGTGCCCGTCGCTGACGGTTGCATTGAAGGTCAGGGTCAGCTTGTCGCCCGGCTGCAGGAAATCGAGATTGGCGTTGGCGGGATTGTAGGTCCAATCCAGCACATCCGGTCCGCCGGTCGTTTTGACGGTATCAAACGTGATCGCACCGGAAGCGATCAGCGCGGAAACATCCACGCCGGACGGCAGGGTCGTTGAGCCGTTGTACTCAGCGACGGCGTTGCCGGTCACGGAGGCCGTCAGCGTGTCGCCGATGTCGGCGTCGTTCACGGTAATGGTGCCGGTGATCGGACCGGCAAGATGGACTTGAGAATATCCTGCGGAGATATTGTCGATCTCGAAAGCATTCGAACTGCTTGTCAGCACCACCTGGGTGAACGGCGCCAGATGCGCAAATTCCACGTAGCCGTTCGACGAAAACGAATCCCGATCGCCGTCGGCAAACAGCGGCGCAACGTCGGCGCCCGAGTAGGAAGCGACCAGCACGCTTCCATTGTAGAAACTGATCTTGTTGTAGGAGTCCACCGATCCCCAATACAGGCCGAATTGATTCTGCTCGGTCGTAAAGGTGATGGTTTCCGAGCCGCCGGCGCCAATGCTCAGGTAGTTCGTGGTGTCCGCATGGCCCCACTCGTCATCGTCCCACCAAGGCCCGATGAACGGAGCCGCCGAGACCGAGGATGAACCGTTGACGACACCCGCATTGCCCGACGCGCTGAACGTGGCGCCGAGCACAGCGCTCGTGAAATTGCCGTAGCCGGCGCCGTTATTCGATGCGCCGCCGGCGCTAAGCTCATCGAACGTCTCGGTAGGCAGTCCGAGCGCGTTCGTTGTCGTCCCGGCGCTCAAGACAGTCGGCCCGGTCGGCCCTAGAATAACCGTCTGTGTCGTCGGATTGGTTTCACCTGCAATCGTCGGCGCATCGTTGCTGCCGGTGATGGTAACCGTGATCGGCGTGGTCGCCGTGCCGCCGTTGTGATCGGTGACGGTGGCGTCGTAGGTCAGGACCAGCTTGTCGCCCGCCGCCATGAAGTCGAGCGCGCTGTCGGTGACGGAATAGGTCCAGCCGACGGTGCCGTTGTTGGTATTGGCCTTGCTCGGCGCGAGCATAAGAGCCGTCTCCAGCGCCGCAACCGCCGCCTGAAGCTCCGGCATCTGCGTGAGATCGTCACCCGCCGCGTCCGTGTACTTGGCCGAGACAAACGATGTGCTGACGGTCGGCCGGTCGGTGCTATCCGCATCCGTGAAAGCGATGGTGCCTGTGGCCGTATCGGTCGCACCGCTTCCGGTGATGTTTGGCGCTTCGGTGATGCCGCCGCCGGTCGCCGTGATCGTCGGAATGTCGTTGGCGCCGTCGATCGTGACGGTGACTGTCGCCGTGCTGGTGCCTCCCTGATGATCATCCAGCGTGACCGTCGAGGTCACCGTCGCGGTTTGGCCCGCAGCGAGGAAATCCAGTGAGCCGTCGGTGATCGAATAGGTCCAGTCGATCTCGCCGTTATTGGTATTGGTGACCGGTGTCAGGTGGAAGCCGCTTTCGAGTGCGCTCGTCTCCGCATCCGTCAGCGTGCCGCCGGTCCAGGTGACGGTCTGCAACGTCACCTTGGCTGTCGGTCGATCGGTCAGGTCGATGTCGGTGAAGTGAATGGCGCCACCGGCCGGTGTAGAGTCGTCCACCGCCGACGATCCCGTGACATCGGTAAGTTCCGCTACCGTGGCGCTCTGTGCGGTCTCGCCCGGGGCAAAGACCGGTGTGTCGTCATTGGCATGCAGCGTAATCAGGGTGTCGCCGCTGCTGTCGGCGGAGCCGGCGAAATGCGCGTTGCGATAATCGCCAACCAGTTGCAAGGCGATCGAATGGGTGCCGTCCGTGATGGTCAGGATGCCGCCGGTATTGTCGGCATTGCTGACATAGGTGCCGGTGGTGCCGGGCCCATAGCCGATGGTGGTCAGGTCGATCTGGTCGCCCGCGGCCAGGCCGACGATGCTTCCGCCGAAGCTGCCGGTATCGATCCGCAATTCACCGCCGGTGCCGTTGAACGAGACATTTTGCGTGTCCGGCACATTCAGATCGAGCAGCGCGCCGCCGTCGATCTGGATGGTTCCGCCATCGTTCGCGACAGAGCCGGCGCCGGTGATCGTCAACTTGCCGCCGGTCACCTCGATCGTCCCGTCATTGGCGACATTGGCGTTGGTCAACGTGACGCCGCCGCTGGTCTGCACCAGGCCGTTCGCCGCGACGTTGAAGCCGCCGCCAGTGATGCTGACGCCGCTCAGCTTCAACGTATCGCCGCCATCGATCTGGATCGCGGCGCCGCTGGCGGTATCGCCGAACGAGGTCCCGGTCACCGTGACGTTGTCCAGCGTCAGCGTCTGATGGGCCTCGATGGTCACGTGGCCGTCATTCAGCGCCGCACCACCGTCGATCTTGCTGGAGCCGGTGATATCGATCGTGCCGTTGTCGGCGATCGTGCCGCCGGTGATCTCGGCATCGTTCAGCGTCAGCTTGCCGGTACCGTCGATCGTGACCGTGCCGGCGGTATTGCCGAGCGTCGTTGTATCATCGAGCGTCAGTGCGTTGCCCGCGGCTACCTCGATCGAGTTCTGGTTGGTGACGGCGACATGGTCCAGCGTGACGTCGCCGGCGACCGAGAGAATCCCGGTTGGCCCGACCGTCAGCGTGCCGCTGGTGATGCTTGCGGTATCCTTCAAAACCAGCGTCGTCAGCACGGCGGCATCATCGACATTGACGGCGCCCGATCCGGTGATCGCGACGCCATCGAGCGTCGCGCCCGTTCCCTCAATGTCGACCGAGCCCGAATTGGAAAGCGAGCCGCCCGTGATCGAAGCACCGCCCTGCAGCGTCAGCGTGCCGGTGCCGTCGACCGTGATCGTGTGGTTGGTATTGGTGACGATGGTAAGCAAATCCAGCGTCAGCGCGCCGAGGGCCGCAATCTCGATGCCGCCGGTGTTGGTGATCCGCTCGTTGTCGAGCGCGTTGCTGGCGCCGATGGCGCCGATGGTGCCGGAATTGCCGAGCGTACCGTTTTTCACCACGCCGCCATCGAGCGTCAGCGTGCCGCTATTGGTGATGGTACCGCCGTAGATGGTCGCGCCGCCGAGTGCCAGCGTCGCGGGGAGGTCGACCTTGACCGCACCCTGATTGGAAATGTCGACCCCGACATTGAGCGTACCGCCGGAAACCTCGATGATGGCGTCGGTAGTGGTGTTCGAGATCGTGCTCTTGCCGCTGAAGTCGCCGCCCCCGGCAAGCTCGATCATGCCGCAGTTCTTCAACTCGCTCTGGTCAAGCACCTCCATCTTGCCGCCAACGGCGATGGTTCCCGAATTGTCGACAATCGAATCCGCGTTGAGATTGAAGGCGCCGCCGACCGTGAGCGCGCCCCGGTTGTCCAGCTCAGGGCCGATGTAGCCGTCCGGATTGTTGGTGGAGTGATCGTTGATATTGAAATCGGTTCCGATCGTCAGCGTGCTCTGGTTGATCAGCACCGGAGCGTTGCCGCCGTAATTGTCCATCTTCAGACTATGGGCCTCGGCGGCGCTGGTGATCGTCACCGGGTAGGTCGGCGTCAAACCTTTCAACTGATCGGTGATGATGATTGCATCGTCGCTGGCCGTCGGCGCGTTACCGGTTTCCCAGTTCGCACCCGTGCTCCAAAGGCCATCAGATGCGGCGCCAGTTCCGCTCGTGGCGATCCAGACCTCCGCCGCGGCGTCGGTCCCGGTGATGGTGACGGTGATGTCCTGCTGGGCAGTTGCGCCTTGCGAATCCGTCACGGTCACCACGTAAGTGAGCGTGAGGGTATCCCCCTTGGGCACGATGTCGCCGAGCCAGACCGGAAGGTCGGCGAGATTCCAGTTGACCGTCCCCAAACCCGTACCGGTGCTGTCGGTCGAAACTCCGGTCGTGGGATTCACGATATAGGCGGTCAGCGCCTGATCGAAAACCGCCTGCGGAGTCGGCGGCAACGTGAAAGCGGTCGTGGTGCCGGTGGTCGGATCGGTCAGCGTTGCCGTCGCCGTCGAGAGCGAAACCGTGTGGGTGTCGGTGAGATCGGGATCGTCGAATGAGATCGTGCCCGATGTCGCCACCTTGGTGGTCAGGTTACCGCCCGGCACGCTGGTGCCGCTGTTGAAGGCGATGGGCTGCGGCGCCGCGGAGGTGAACACCGGGACGTCATTGGTGCCGGTGATCGTGATCGTGATCGGCGCCGTGGTGATTGCGATGTTCGGCGCGTAATTGTTGTTGACACTCGCGGTATAGGTCAGCGTCAGCGTCTCGCCGGCGCCGAGAAAGTCGAGCGAACCGTCTGGAACCGCGTAGGTCCAGGTCGCCGAGCCGATGTTCTTGTTCGCCGGATCCTGGACCACGTTCAGCGGGACTGCCGCCGCCTGAACCGCCGCCAGTTCCGCAGGCGTCAGGCTCTTGCTGATGTCCTGGTGCTGGGCATTCTGGTAGACGAAGGAATCAAACTTGGCGCTCGCCGTCGGCTGGTCGCCGACGTTGATGTCGTTATAGTGGATGACACCGATCGCAATGTCGGGCGTATGGCTTCCGGTAATGGCCTTCAGTTCGCCGACCTGGCCGGAGGTGGTGCCAATCTTCGGCGCCTGATCGATGTGGGGGGCGAGAGGGCTCGGGGCGGATTGAGGCGAAGGCGTATTGCCCAGCGAGTTTACCGTCAGGACGACCGGCGAAACGATGATGAAGTCCACCCCCTTCACCGTCTCGAACTGCGGCGGGACGACCGAGTCGGTAAAATGATCTAACGACTTGGTATTGGTGTCGTTGGCGCTGAACTTCTGCTGGAACACATCGTTGATCAGCTTTTGCAGTTCGGGCGATAGCGGGCTGGTCGTGTAGCTGATGCCGTTCTGGTTGATGTTGACCTGCTGGCCGGCCTTGTTGACCGTTGCGATCGGATCCAGCGTCGTCTTGTCGAACAGGATGTAGGAGCCGGTGTGGCCGTCCGGCTCGACCAGCACCTGGAATTTCGCATCCGGCAGGCCGTTCTCGCCGGGAACGTCGAAGTTGATCTCGACCAGCACCGCGGTGCCGCGAATGCCCATGGTCGCAACCGGCGTGTCGACCTTCATGTCGCCGTGCTTGGCGGTCTCGCCGGCGACAAAGGAGATGGTTCCGGCAACCAGGCTGATCAGCGAGGAATTGTTCGACCCGTTGGGGTCGTAGACCATCTCGTTGAGCACCATCCTGGCGTTCGACGACAGGCCGAACACGGTGCCGTCGATGAAGGTGACGCCGAGCGTGGAATCCGAACCGGTGGCGACCACGTCGCCCTTTTCGACGTTGTCGCCGTTATTGAGGATGATCGAGACGCCGTTACGGACCACGGTCGCACTGCCCGTGAGCTTGGTGACGTGACCGATGACATGGGCAGCGTCGGCGGCGCCGGCGGCCTGGGCATAGTCGACCTGGCCGGTGAGCGCATTGACGATGGCGCCGGTAAGATGGGCGCCATCAGGCGACGCCAGCGGAAGGCGATGCTCACCCTTGAAGTAATCGTGCAGGACCAGTTCGCGGTCGCCGTTGGAAAGGATCAGGTCGACGCCGGACCGCTTGAAGTCCGCGCCGAACAACAGATGAGCGTCGGGAACAATAATGGCGTCCGCCGGAGCATGCGCCGTCGGTACATAGGTCTGGACATGGGCATGCCCGGCCAGGCCGTCAGCCGGTAGCTGTGCGTCGAATTTGCCTACGAAATTCAAAGGCCACCGCAAAAAAGGTTAATATTTGTTATAATTTTGTCAGTCTATGTCCTCCATATCATTGGAGGATGTGGAGCGGAACCATCTCCCTGCTTGTGGACGTGCTACGTAACCTCGACGATCAAGCCAGCGACATCAAACAATTGAGGTTTATTCTCGAAAACAGCACATTTTCCTGTCGTTTTTCCAAGTATTAAATCACCATTTGACATAGCCGAAAAGTTCTCCTTGGAAATAAATAAGTATATAATAGGGCGCCGATACTTTTTCTTTCTTCAGCTTGCATTTCCTTGCGACATCCTGCACCAATTCTCGAGCCAAAGCTGTGATCTAGCCTACAAAACAGGCTGCTTGTCGCCGATTAGCCATACTTGGCCAAATTCGTCGAAAATGCAGCGAAATTTTCACCCTTCGGCCTACCGCGATCCGCGCGCCCTCCCCAAAAAGGCAAACCCGTAAAACTTTCAGCAAACTGGCCACACGGCTTTTAGTCTGCTTCGCGGTTTCCAGGTTCAACCCGGCCCCCCTTAAGCCGAATAAAAGCTCCGCCGCTCATCCTCTCGCCCACGAAATGATCCGGTCACGAGCAGGCTAACCGGCCTCGCCGATGCCCGGACAAGGGGCGTCAGATGAGGTTTTCCGGCCGCGCGCGCGTTTGCTGTGCCATCTTCGTATGCATGGCCTGGTTCGGATCGGCGACGGAGCTCGCGGCGGGCACGCCGGATCTGGTGGAACCATCGATAGCAGCCAGCCGCTCGAACGAGCCGTTCGGCCTGCTCACATCGCTCCTCGCCGAGGGCGGCTTGCGGGACAAATGGCTGGGCGTCGAGCGCGAGCTTGACGACGAACGGGTACAGCTTGCGCTATGCGACGGCGACCGCGAGCGCTGCGTCTCTCCGGCCGCGCTGCAGCTTCTTGCCATCGTCGACAATGCACGCGCGCGCGAGGGGCGCGCCCGTCTCGGCGAGGTCAATCGCGCGATCAATCTGGCGATCCGGCCAATGAGCGATCTGGCGCAATATGGCCAGCCCGATGTGTGGAGTTCGCCGCTCGTTACCTTGGCGCATGGCGCCGGCGATTGCGAGGACTATGCGATCGCCAAATATGTCGCATTGCGCCTCGCCGGCGTCGATGCCGATGACCTGCGGCTGGTGGTCATGCACGACACCATTCGCGGCGAGGACCACGCCGTCGCCGCCGCCCGGCTGGACGGGCATTGGCTGATGCTGGACAACAACCGCATGGCGATGGTCGAGGATGTCGATGTGCGCAACTATCGGCCGCTGTTCGTCCTCGATGAGCGCGGTACCATGCGATACATCGATACGCCGTTGCTGGCCGGCGGGCCGGATCCGGATGCTGCACTGCTGGCGCTGAATCTGGCGGGACAACCGGCGTCAGCCTCGTCGTCCGACCAGGACTAGCTTCCGAAGCACACAACAAAACCCGGTTCTTTGCAAGCCAACCCGTTGCCGCCAGCGCCGTGCTCCGGCGAGCATTGCGTGTTTATCTTTGCACCCACAGGGTTTAGGCTGCACCTCGGCTGGAGGTTCTTTTCATGCGCATCTGCTGGCGAGCGATCGCTGCTGCGTTCGTTTGCCTGGTGACGGCGTCAAGCGCGCTCGTTGCCGACGAGAGCGAGCGCCACGAACCCGACGTCGACATGTTCGCCTCGATGGCCGGCAAATGCCCTGCGGTAAAAGTCGCAGAGCGCGATTTCATGTGCACCTCGGTCGCCTTCTTCCACAGCCCCGGCGGCCGATCCAGCTTCACCGTGCCGCTCAACGATCCCGACGACGACAGCCACATCATCACGTTCTCCGGCGACAAGGCCAGGAGAGACCAGGATGTCTACGAGCTGACCGTCGACCGGATGCTGCTGAAATCGAAAGATCGGCCCAAGATCGACGGACTGCCTGTGCCGTCGGTCGTACTGGCAAGCGGCGCATGCAAACAGGTGGGGAATTTCGTCACACAGCGGGTGTCGAGCGTCTCCTGCGCGGCGACCGATGCGAATGGCGTGAAATATGAATTTCAGTTCGAGTCGGATGGCTCGCCGATCAGGGTGATGATGGTCAGGGCCGTCGATCCGGAAGCCCCGGAAACCGATGACCGTCGCGCCAAGGCGCTCGCCGCCCATATCGAGCAGATCAAATGCCGGCAAAAGGCGGACGCCCACGGCGTTCTGCCCAGAGACCGCACCGAATTCATTCTTCAATGTATGGACGAATAACGGGTAAAGCCATGCGAATGCGAACGATCGGCTGGTCCTTGCTTGGTTTGGCGGTGGTTGTGCTGGCCTGCTATGCCCTGAACCGGGGCGTGCTGGTTGGATCGAAAATCGAGACCGCCAAACTGAGCGATGACTATCCGGTGCCGTTCTACAAGAAGCATTGTCGCTATCTGTTCTTCACCGGTATCCAGCAGGTGTGGACGAGCTCCGAATCCACCAGGGAAGAGGCTGAAAACAGTTCCTGCGCGACGCTGAAACGCGAGCCCGTTATTCACCGGCGACACAAGCCTGCAAATCCTGGCGACCCCCAGCCGCATTGACGGGATTTGCGGTCCAGCGTTCACCGCGCCGAAATCTCTTATGTTCAAGGTCCTGGGTTCAAGGTCCGGCTGAAAAACCGGCTGTTCCGAACCCAAGGATGGTCCCGACATCATGCAACCCGCCGAACCGCCGTCCGCCCTCGAGGTGCGAGGGTTAACAAAGCGTTTTGACCGCCTCGCGGTCGACGCGCTCGATCTCACCGTTCGCCGCGGCGAATTCTATGCGTTGCTCGGGCCGAACGGCGCCGGCAAGACCACGACCCTGCGCATGGTAGCAGGGCTGTTGCGGCCTGACGCCGGTTCGGTATCGGTGCTCGGGATCGATGCGCTGAATGACCCGGTCGCCGCCAAGCAGATCACCGCCTGGGTTTCCGACGAGCCGATGATCTATGACAAGCTGACGCCGCTGGAATACCTCGCCTTTGTCGCCGGGCTCTGGGGCATCGATCCGCGCATCTCCGAATCCTCCGCGCGCGAGCTTCTGGTTTCGCTGGGCCTCGAGCCGCACCTGCACGAACGCTGCGAGGGATTTTCCAAGGGCATGCGCCAGAAGGTCGCTCTCGCGGGCGCGCTGGTGCACGATCCCCGCCTGATCATTCTCGACGAGCCGCTCACCGGCCTCGACGCCCTGTCGGCGCGTCACGTCAAGGGATTGCTGGGCGAACGCGTGCGATCCGGCTGCACCGTGATCATGACGACGCACATTCTCGAAGTGGCCGAACGCATGGCCGACCGGATCGGCGTCATCGCGTCGGGCAGACTGGTCGCCGAAGGCACGCTCACCGAGTTGCGCCAGCAGAACGGCAGGAACGACACCAGCCTGGAAGACATGTTCATCGCGCTGGTTGACGTCGAGGACGCCGCCGCATGAGTTCGGCCGCGGCGCTGACCTGGTTCGCCCAACACGAACTCCGCCTGGCGTGGCGGGAACGGCTTGCGATGATCATGGGCGGCCGGCGCAAGCGCAAACGCGCCGTGATCGGGCTGATTGCCTTCGCGGTGATCCTGCATTTGCCTGCCTATGCCGTGGTCGGCCGCTTCGCGGATTTGCAGATGCCGCTCGACAAATCCTCGCTCATCGTGCTGTCGGCGAGCATCTTCCTGGCCTGGGCCTTGATGCTGTCGCAGGCGATCGAGTCGGTGACGCGGGTATTCTACACGCGCGACGATCTCGACCTGATCATGTCGTCGCCGGTCCGGCTTGCCAACATATTCGCGGTGCGCATGGTCGCCATCGCATTGTCGGTCATCGCGATGGCGCTGTTGCTGTCGACGCCGTTCATCGACGTGCTGGTGATCGGTGGCGGCGGGCGATGGCTGTCGGCTTTCGGCGTCGTGATCGCGATCGGGCTGTCGGCCTCCGCGATTGCGATCGCGATCACGGTAGCGCTGTTTCGCCTGATCGGCCCGAGCCGGACGCGCCTGGTCGCGCAGATCGTCGCGGCCGTGATCGGCGCCGGCTTTGTCATCGCATTGCAGATCGCCGCGATCCTGTCCTACGGCACGCTCTCGCGCTTTGCCGTGCTGACCTCGGGCACGGCCGCGGCATTCGCGCCCGATCCGGACAGTATCGTCTGGTGGCCGGCCCGCGCGGTGCTCGGCGACCGCGAGGTGCTGCTATTGCTGCTGGCGTCGGGTCTGGCGCTGCTCGGCACGGTGATGGCGCTGTTCTCCAACCGGTTCGCCGACACCGCCGCGCGTGCGTCGGCGCATGCGGTGCGGGCCATGGCCTCGCGCAGGACGTCATTCCGCACCGGCTCGCGCCCACAGGCGCTGCGCTGGAAGGAGTTCGCCCTGTTGCGACGCGATCCGTGGCTGGTGTCGCAGACGCTGATGCAGCTGTTGTATCTGGTGCCGCCGGCGCTGATGCTGTGGCGCAGCTTTTCTCATAGCTCGACCGCCATCGTGTTGATCACCCCGGTGATCGTGATGGCGGCGGGGCAGCTCGCCGGCGGTCTCGCCTGGCTGACAATATCGGGCGAGGATGCCGCCGATCTGGTTGCCACCGCGCCGCTGACGCCGTCTCGCGTGACGCGAGCCAAGATCGAGGTGGTGCTGATGGCGATCGGCGCGATATTCACGCCGCTGATCGCCGCGCTGGCCTTTGCCTCGCCATTGCAGGCCGCCGTCACCGCGCTCGGCGTGGTGACCGCAACCGCCTCGGCGACCGCCATCCAGCTCTGGTTCCGGGTGCAGGCGAAGCGCAGCCAGTTTCGCCGCCGCCAGACCTCGTCACGGCTGGCGACGTTCGCGGAAGCCTTTACCTCGATTGGATGGGCCGCGACCGCGGTGCTGGTGCTGACCGTCCCGTTCGCTGCCATCATCGCTGCGCTGATGACGATGGTCATCCTCGCCGGGACCTGGAGGATCAGCCCGCGACGCAGCCAGATGCCCTTCTGATGTCAGTCCTGACGCCGGGAGCGATATTTCCGTCGGCGAGCGAGGGCGCGGCCTGGTGCCTTGCACGGCTGTTCCGGACTATTGGACGGTCAACGGAGGCGCCGCTGCGCTTGGAGCGTTTTCGAGCGAGGCATGCCCCGGACTTGATCCGTGGGTGGATACCGGTTCGCGTGAAGAAAACGCGCCAAAACAAGAATTCCAGAGCGTTTTCGAGCGAAGTGGATACCGGTTCGCGTAAGGAAAACGCGTCAAAACAAGAATCCAGAGTCGCGTTCCGATTCCATCGGAACGGAAAAGGCTCTATGGCAATTGGCGGTAGAGATAAACGACACCGTGGGTGCCCTGCCCGCGCTTGCGTTCGATTTTGCCTTCCTTCGCAAGGCGATCAAGCCGCGCGCGCGTCTTTCGGGTGTCGTTCGCATGAATAAGACGTGAAATCGATGTACAGCTCAGCCATTCCCGTCCCGGCATAATCTCCAGGATGGCAGCCTCGATCTTGCGCGCCCTCATGCCTTGTGGCGCGTTTCTGGCCCGCTCCGTCATTGCAATCAGTCACGCGATTGCAAGTCGTTGTTATCGTCGGGGCGATCCGTTCCCAAGCGTCCCAGTCGCGTCGGAATAGCGAGCTTGTCTTTCAATTCGCCGCAAGTCTCCCGGGCAGCGGCGACGAGCAGCGAGCAGTTTTCAATGTGCTCGAAGACGCGCTTTGCTTCCTTGCGATAGCGAGCCGCGATTTCGTTCAATTCCTGGGTCACTTGCAAGGTATCGCGAGTCATCGCTTCGCAAGCCTTGACGCGCTCAACCAGATCGATGCCCATGGATTCGATTTCTTTTGCGGTCGCTTCGTATTCGCGGACTACCGCCTCGGCCGACAGTTTTCCGATTTCGGTGACACCTTCGCGGTGCTCCACATAGTTCGGCATCGTGGGATCCGTTTCGTCGGTCGGACGGGTGGGGCGATTGCTGGAGTCACTCATACCCGCCTGAATTGCGCGCTCGATGACCCCCAGGGAATCGCTCGGTGTGGACTTTGTCATGGTGTTATCCGATCGTTTTTAAACAGACTAAAATGCGCTCTAAACGTCGGCCATCTCACGCGAATTTACAATCCCCATTTGCCGGTTAAGCTTTTCAATTTAGATTAATGTCGACGCGGCCGGTGAAGCGAAAACTGGCGTTCTCGATCGGCTGCCGCGCCCAGCCACTTTCGTGCCCAACGGCCACTCGCGCGGTGAGAACCCCTCATTTCCGCGGGCAATGGTAACGTTAATTGCAGCGCTGGATGGCAGCTTTCCGCGACGGCAAGTCCCTTCGTCTCCTCCCGGTAACCTTGCCGACTTACGTTAAATTTGAAACGCGATTGCTCCGGGTTCCTGTTCCACGCATCGAATTAACTCCCTGTTCGATCCGCGGAACGGATGCTGCTTCGGCCTTCGATCGCGTTGCACGAGAGCTCCATGAATTTCAGCCCAACCGCGCTTTTGCTGACTTTGTCGATTGCGATAGCCGGCGGTTTGGCATCGGCTCGCGACGTCGCCGCTGAAAATATGGATGCGGGCTGCCATGCCCACCCGATGCGCGCCTCCCATTCAGACGGCCGGTGGATGTATCGAAGGATTCGGGGATCGCGCCAGAAATGCTGGTTTCTTCGAGCCGATAGCAGAAGCACGCCGCGCGAACAGCGAAGCCCGATCGTTGCCAAGGATGAGGCAGGAACCGGGTTCATGCAATCGCAGGCGCCGAGTTGCCTGGCATTTCCCAACGGTCAATCGCCGCGCAATACTCGCTGGCGCTATCGTCTCAAAGAGACGGGTCAAAGGTGCTGGTACCTCGCCAGTTCGTTCTCCAGGCGATCGCCGGCGATACGAACACGAACCAGCCCGTCGAATAAATCGGACCAACTCAAGAGCGACGAGGACAAGCCCAAGAAGAACGATCTAAAACAATTGCGGTCTGTCGCAAATACGAACGACAGCTTGCTCGTCAGCAAGGGCGCCGCACCTCGCAATACCTCCAATGTGGGCCGAACTGACCAAAGCGAAGATAACTTGAAGCAAACCTTTCCGTCGACGTTCGATGCGCGCTGGCTCGCGTCGACTGAGACCAGCCAGTCGGCCGCTTCATCGAAGATGGCGCCAGCCGTGCCACGCGGCGACATTCAGTCGCCTGCCGGCACCGAAAACTCCCTGACCACGGACCCAACGCCAGTCAAGCCAGAAACGATGCCTCGCTTTTTGCTGGTGGTCATCGGCTCGGTTGCAATAGCGATGGGCTTATTCGCCCTCGTCAATGCAGCGATAAGGTTTCAGATGTCGAGATCCTACGCTGTTGGAAGCTCCGGTTTCGATCAATCGCTTCCGAAGGAGAACTCGTCCATAGCTGACATCCTGGAACGGTTGAACAGAGAGGATCCGGACTAACTCAATGGCCGGCTAAAATGAAATCCGGTGTGTCCGCGAAACCGGTTAGCCGCATAAGCAGGCCGTGAGCCAACGGCGAGGCGGTAGCCGGCGACGCGTCAAGCCCACTCGCCCTTGCGGAACACCGGGACGCGGCGGCCGTCGGCATGGATGCCGTCGATATCGATCTGGTCCGAGCCGATCATCCAGTCGATATGGATCAGGCTCTTGTTGCCGCCCTGGGCAGCGATCTGCTCCGGCGTCAGCCTGGTGCCGTTGACGAAGCATTTCGAGTAGCATTGACCGAGCGCGATATGGCAGGCGGCGTTCTCGTCGAACAGGGTGTTGAAGAACAACAGCCCGCTCTTCGAGATCGGCGAGGAATGCGGCACCAGCGCCACTTCACCGAGCCGACGCGCGCCCTCGTCGGTATCGAGCACCTTGTTGAGCACTTCCTCGCCTTTCGAGGCCTTGGCCTCGACGATGCGGCCGCCCTCGAACCTGACCTGGATATTGTCGATCAGCGAACCCTGATAGGACAGTGGCTTGGAACTGACGACATGGCCTTCAACCCGCCGGGCATGCGGCGTGGTGAAGACTTCTTCGGTCGGGATATTGGCGTTGCAGGTGATGCCGTTCTTCGCGGTTGAGGCGCCGCCTTCCCATTCGTGGCCGTCGGCCAGGCCGATGGTGAGATCGGTGCCGGGTCCTGAATATTGCAATGCGCTGAAGCGCTGGCCGTTCAGCCATTCGGTCCGATCGCGCAGCGTGGCGTTATGCTTTTTCCACGCCGCGATCGCGTCGTCATTATCGACGCGCGAGGCCGCGAAGATGGCGTCCGCCAGCTTGGCCACCGCGATATCCTCCTGGTCGTCGGGGAAGACTCGCGTCGCCCATGATGGACTGGGATAGGCGACAATGTTCCAGTTGATGTCGAAAGTGACGATCCGCTCCAGCGCCGGCTTGTAGGCCATCGAATTGGCCTTGCTGGCGCGCGCGACCTTCGCCGGATCCTGGTTCGACAGCAGCATCGGGTCATCGCCGACAATGGCGAGCCGTGCGGTATTGGCGGCAAAAGCTTTCGCCATGCCATCATAGAGCCAGTTCGCGGCGCGATCGAAGCTGCCGTCGTGGCCGAAGCGATAACGCGACAGCGTGACCGCCTCGTCGGAGAAGATCGGCGTCACCAGTCCCGCGCCGGCCTTGTAGGCGTGTTCGGCGATCCGGCGCACCAGCGGCAACGCCACCGTCGGCGCGGTCACCAGCAGATCCTGGCCCTCCTGCAATTGCAGGCCGACCTTCACCGCGACCTCCGCCAGCCGGTCCAGCTTGACGGGATCAACCGGCGTCGAAATGTGGCGTTGGTGTGCGGTCATGGCGGGTCCTTGTACAAATCAGCGTCCCGCAGAGATAGGCGAGCCGGCCGATCCGTTCAACGCCTTGAGGCCGCCAGCACCCGATCAGCGCGAGTTCTCCGCGCGAAGGCCGATGCGCTGCGAGCATGATCCCACCGGAAGCCGCAGCCTAGCCTCTCGCGCCCGCCTGACATCCTCTCAGAAACAACGCCACGCAATGACGAACCCGCGCCTCGATCTGTTGTTTCGACGGCAGCGGCAGGCCGCCGAACACGGCAGCGCGCTGCGGCACGAAGGCGACCATGCCGAGCAGGAAACCTGCGGCCTCATCGGTATCCTCGCACGCAATCAGGCCGCGCTTCTGCTGCCTGCGCAGCCAGTCGGCCAGCGCCGCGGCGTTTCGCGCCATACCGTTCTGATAAAGGGTCCGCGCGAGGTCCGCCTTTCCGGTCTCCTGCAATATCATGCGCTGTAGCGCGATGACTTCCGGGTCGAGCGAAAGGCTCGCGCAGGCGAGCAACGCCGCATACAGCGCCTCGTCGATCTCGGCACAATCGATCGCACGCAAATTGACCTCGGACAGGAAGCGATCGAGCCGATCGGTCACCATGCCCTCGAACAGCGCCGCCTTGTTCGGTACCAGCCGATAGAGCGTCTTGGTGGAGACCCCGGCGCTGCGCGCCACCGTTTCCATGCTGGTCGCGGCATAGCCACTCTCGGCGAACTGGTGCCGCGCGGCCTCATAGATGATCTGGCGCGTCTCATCGTCCGGGCGCAGTTGCGGCCGACCGCGGCAGCGCCGGTCCTCGCTCTGATCGCAATTCGGGTCTTGCGGGCGGTCGGTTTCAGCCATGCTTTTAAATGATGCCTGTCATTCCATTGACAGTTCCAAATATGGACTCTAATTTGGAAAATATCAAGTTTCCTAATTATCGCCCATGGGAGCCGGCCATGACCCAACATTTCACGACCTTCGAAATCGAACGACCGCTTGCTGCCGCTGAAGCCGTCGCCGTCCCCTTGCCGGGCGTGACGGCGGTCTCCGCGGCAGTCAAAAAGCTAAATCTTCGCAAGATGTTGCTGACCGGCGCGGCGCTGGCGACGCTCGCCGCGGCGACCTGGTACGGTTGGGATTACTGGACCGTTGGACAATATCTGGTGTCGACCGACGACGCCTATGTGAAGGCCGACAACACCACGATCGCGCCGAAGGTTTCCGGCTACCTGCACCAGGTGCTGGTCGGCGACAACGAGCAGGTCAAGGCCGGCCAGATCCTGGCGCGGATCGACGACCGCGACTTCAAGGTCGCGCTCGACCAGGCCAAGGCGGATGTCGCCGCGGCGCAGGCCGCGATCGCCAGCAAGCAGGCGCAACTCGATGTGCAGCAGGCGGTGATCAACGCCGCGAAGGCAACCGTCGAGGTCGATGAGGCCACCGCGACTTTCGCAGCCCAGGAAAACAAGCGCTACACCGACCTCGCCTCGACCGGTTATGGCAGCGTGCAGAACGCGCAGCAGGCGCAGTCGCGCATCGCCAGCGCGCAAGCCGCAATCCAGCGCGACACCGCTAACCTTGTTTCCGCGGTCAAGCAGGTCGACCTGCTCAAGGCCGAGATCGTTCAATCGGAAGCCACTCTGGCACGCGCGCAAGCGCTGCAGAATCAGGCCGAACTTAACCTCAGCTACGCCACGATCGTCGCACCGATCGACGGCGTGGTCGGCAACCGCACCCTGCGCACCGGCCAATTCGTGCAGGCCGGCACGCAGTTGATGTCGCTGGTGCCGGCGAGCGGCGCCTATATCGTGGCGAATTTCAAGGAAACCCAGCTCACCGACGTGCACCAGGGCCAGGCAGTCAACATCGCCGTCGACATGTTCCCCGGCAAGCCGGTGCACGGCCATGTCGACAGCATCGCACCCGCCAGCGGCCAGGAATTCGCATTGCTGCCGCCCGACAACGCGACCGGAAATTTCACCAAGATCGTGCAGCGCATCCCCGTCAAGATCGCGCTCGACCGCGCCGACGTCGCGCTGCGGCCGGGCATGTCGGTGATTCCGACCATCGAGACCCGGGCGATAGCGCCACGCCGCGCGGCCACCGCAGCATCTTCGGAATCACCCAGCTCCTGAACACGGTTTCTGGAGGGTATGTCATGTCCCCGTTCAGTGCTTCCGCCTCTGTCGCAGCCTTTCCCGCTCCGTTCGCCCCACCCGCTCCGGCGGTGATCGATCCCAATCGCGCCAGCGTCACCGTTTGGATCGCGGTTCTGGCCGCCATGATCGGCTCGTTCATGGCAATTCTGAATATCCAGATCACCAACGCCTCGCTGCTCAATATCGAAGGCGGAATCGGCACCGGCGTCGACAACGGCTCCTGGATTTCGACCTCATATCTGATCGGCGAGATCGTCGTGATTCCGCTGACCGATTTTCTCAGCCGCGTGTTCTCGTTCCGCCGCTACATGCTGGCGAGCGCGGCGCTGTTCGCGGCCTTCTCGGTTGCTTGCGCCTTTACCCACGATCTGCCCTCGATGATCGCGATGCGCGGCCTGCAGGGCTTTGCCGGCGGTGTGCTGATCCCGATGGCGTTTACGCTGGTGCTGACCAAGCTGCCGAAATCCCAGCAGCCGGTCGGGCTTGCAATCTTCGCGCTGTCGGTGACCTTCGCGCCGGCGATCGGACCGACCATTGGCGGCTATCTCACCGAGAATTACGGCTGGCGGACCATTTTCTTCGTCAACGTGATCCCGACCGTTGTGATGGTGAGCGCACTCTATCTGACGCTGGAGCGGCAGCCGATGCAGCTCAAGCTCCTGAAGGAAGGCGATTGGGCCGGCATCGTCACCATGGCGATCGGCTTGTCCGCGCTGCAGACCGTGCTCGAGGAAGGCAACAAGGATGACTGGTTCGCTTCGCCCTTCATCCTGCGTCTTGCCGTCATCGCGCTGGTCAGCCTGTCGCTGTTCGTCTGGATCGAACTCACGGCCGAGAAGCCGCTGATCCGGCTGCGGCTGCTGAAGAACCGCAATTTCGGTTTCGGCACCATCGCGGTAACGATGCTGGGTTTCGCGCTGTTCGGATCGGTCTACATCCTGCCCGCCTATCTCGGCCAGGCACAGGGGTACAATGCCGAGCAGATCGGCTCGGTACTGGCATGGACCGGCTTGCCGCAACTGATACTGATTCCGCTGGTCCCGAAATTGATGCAACGCTTCGACACCCGCTACATCGCCTTCACCGGCCTGATGATCTTCGCCTATAGCTGCTTCATGAACACGGCAATGTCCCCCGATTACGCCGGCGACCAGCTCTGGATCCCGAACATCGTCCGCGCGATCGGCCAGGCCATGGTGCTGACCCCGCTGACCTCGGTGACAACCAGCGAGATCGCGCCGCAGGATGCAGCGGCGGCCTCGGGTATCAGCAACATGCTGCGCAACCTCGGCGGTGCGATCGGCACGGCGGTGCTTGCGACCGTCATCACCAAGCGCGAACAGTTTCATTCCAATATCATCGGCCAGTCGGTCACGTCCGGCCGTGAGGAAGTGCGCGACCGCATCGCGCATTTGACCGACTACTTCCTGGCGCATGGCGTGAGCGACCCGGCGGCCGCGCATCAACAGGCCATCATTGCTCTTGGCAACACCGTCAAGCACCAGGCGCTGGTGATGAGCTTCAGCGACACCTTCGCGGTACTCAGCTTCGTGCTTGCGATCGCCGCTTTGGCTTTGGTCTTCACACGCAAGGCGAAGACGAACAGCGGCAGCGCTGCGCATTGAAAAAGGGCTTAAGTCGGCAAATGCAGAACCTGGCTCCAAATCGCAGTCGGAAGTCGATGCGCGGCATCGCCGGGATTTCCCCATGGGCGGCCGTGCCGGATGCGGCAAGGCTCAACCCCGCCCATCAAACCGCGATCTTTTCTCAAGCTGCGGCGTGAGATGACACGCCCAGATCGCGCCACCATGCCTCGAGCGCGGTCTTTTCGGCCGGCAGGAAAGTCGCATCCGGCGCGAACGCCCGCCAGGCGTCGCGGTGCTTTTCTGAAACTGCCGTCAATACCGGTTTGCCGGCCGCGATCGCGGCCTCGAATGCACCTGTTAGCCCCGACCGCATCGCTTCGAGCTTGCCGAACTTGCTGAGAACGACGAGATCACCGGTCTGCACCTGAAGCATCAGGCTGGCAGAAGCCGCGTTGACGCCATCCGCATCGAGATGACACGAAGTATGGCTCGGTGCTGTTTCCAGATAGATCGAAAACAGCTTGCCCGTCGCGATATCGCGCAGGAATCCGGCGCTGCAGCTGCGATCGGCCAGGCCATGGGTTTCCGCGATCACGCCGACCACCTTGACGCCCGCGGCTCGCCAATCAGCTACCACGGTGGCGAACAAGGTCTGGACGAACTGGCTGTCTGCCCCGATCACGGCGGCAATGGCGGGTACGGCTGAGATCATCGCAATCCTCCTTCGGTAATCGCCGATGGGCTTCCTGTCCGATGACGGGAAGCCGCCGGTCGCGTCGCTCCTGCCAGCGCCAGCATGGCTTCCAGCCTATCATCATAGCAGCCATCCAGAACACAGGTTCCCGATCCCATTTGCGCGAGCCAGCGCAACGCTATATCTGCACTGATATATCGTAGATCGGCCGCCGCAATAGGCGCAACCACGCTGGAACGCCGCCATATCGATCTTCTGCACCAGCCGTCCGCCTGAATCATGGCATCGGACATGACCCGCATGACGACTTCGAGCCCGGGACAAATCTCATCAACGGGTCGGCGGCTTGCCGGTGTTGACCGCCAATTGAGCGGCGAACGCGCGCTTGTAGGCCGGCCGCGCTTCACCGCGAGCGAGATAAGCTGCGAGATTCGGGTATTCGTCCAGAATACCCGACAATCGCAGCCTGAGCAGCACCGACACCATCATCAGATCGCCCGCACTGAACGCACCATCAAGCCAGTCGGCATCGTCCAGGCGGGCGGAAAGTTGCTTCAGCCGGCTGCGCACGCGATCCTCGACCAGAGGCAAACGCTCGTTATGCCAGGGCTTGTCACCCTCCAGCAGCCTGGCCGTTCCAAGTTCAAGGATCGGCGGCTCAATCGTGTTGACTGCGGCAAACATCCAGGTGATCGCGCGCGCCCGGGCATTGGCGTCAACAGGCAGAAGGCCTGCATGGCGCTGGGCGATATGGAAGACGATCGCCCCTGTCTCGAACAGGGCGAGATCGCCTTCCTCATACGTCGGAATCTGGCCGAAGGGATGAAGAGCCAGATGCGCGGGTTCCTTGATCGCACGAAAGGAAACAAGGCGAACCTCGTAGGGTTGGCCCACTTCCTCGAGTGCCCAGCGAACGCGCGTATCGCGCGCCAGCCCCCTGCCGCCATCGGGTGACCGTTCAAAGGCGGTAATGATGATGCTCATCGTGAGGCTCTTCGCGAGGATAAAGACCGGCGGCGGATCTCAATGCGCTTCC
>JAGXAF010000175.1 GCA_018971675.1 Bradyrhizobium sp. | reverse complement strand
CGGCGTCGGCATGATGCTGGCCCTGACCCGGCACCGGCCGCGCACCGAGATGCAATCGATCGGCGAGGCCGCGGCCGCGCATCGCTATGCCTGATTTGATGCGCACGCTTGCTTCGTCGCTTTCGCTCCTCGCAATGACGGTTGTTTGGCGATAGAACGGGCCTGATGGACACCGCGCCCTTGATTTTGCTGGCGGCCGGCGGCACCGGCGGTCATCTGTTTCCCGCCGAGGCGCTTGGCGTCGAACTGATCCGGCGTGGGTTTCGCGTGCGGCTCGCGACCGATGCGCGCGCGCTGCGCTATGGCGGGTTGTTTTCCAGGGAGACGATCGACGTGGTGCCGAGCGAAACCGTGCGCAGCCGCACGCCGTGGTCGCTGGCCTATACCGGCCTGATGCTCGGCTATGGGCTGGTCGTGGCGCTTGGTCTGGTGCGGCGGCTGAAGCCGGCCGCCGTGGTCGGCTTTGGCGGCTATCCGACCGTGCCGCCGCTGATCGCCGCAAAACTGCTCGGCGTGCCCGGCATCGTCCACGACGCCAACGCCGTGCTTGGCCGCGCCAACCGTTTTCTCTCCGGCCGAGTCAACGCGATCGCGACCTCACTGCCGGGCGTGCTCGACCGCGATCCCGCGCTGGCGGCCAAGACCACCACGGTCGGCACGCCGATGCGTCCGGCGATCCTGGCGGCGGCTGCGGTGAACTATGCCGCGCCTGAACCAAACGGACCGCTTCGCATGCTGGTGGTCGGCGGGAGTCAGGGCGCGCGGGTGATGAGCGATATCGTTCCCGGCGCCATCGAGCGCCTCGCACCCGCGCTGTGGAGCAGGCTGGTCCTGACCCAGCAGGTCCGCGAGGAGGACATGACGCGGGTGCGCGCGATCTATGACCGGATCAGGATCAAGGCCGAACTGGCGCCATTCTTCAGCGACCTTCCGGCGCGGCTGGCCTCCAGCCATCTGGTGGTCTCGCGTTCCGGCGCGGGCACTGTTGCCGAACTTGCCGCGATCGGCCGTCCTTCGATCCTGGTGCCGCTGCCGGGCTCGATCGACCAGGATCAATTCGCCAATGCCGGCGTGCTGGAACGGACCGATGGTGCGATCCGGATTGCGCAGGCGGAATTCACTTCCGAGCGGCTGGCCGCTGAAATTTCAGCGCTTGCCGCCGAGCCGGCGCGCCTGACGGCGATGGCCGCCAACGCCCGCAAGGTAGGCCGGCTCGACGCCGCCGCTCGGCTGGCCGATCTGGTGGTGAAAGTTGCAGGGATTTAAGCCGGTGCGGAGATTTTGCGGATTTTGGCGTCATGGCCAGGCTTGTCGCACCAAGTCGGATATATCCGACTTGGTTTCAAAAATGGACGGCACTCGGTATACCGAGTGCCTACGCATCCGCGTCTTTAATAAGGTCGAACAAAAGCAAGGCGTGGATGCCAAGCCCGGGCATGACTAGGAAAAGAACAACATGAGACTGCCGCGCGAGATCGGACCCATCCACTTCGTCGGGATCGGCGGTATTGGCATGAGCGGTATCGCCGAGGTGCTGTGCAATCTCGGCTATACCGTGCAGGGCTCGGATACTTCGGAAAGCGGCAACGTCGCACGGCTGCGCGACAAGGGCATCAAGGTTTCCGTCGGCCACAACGCCGGGAATATCGACGGCGCCGACGTGGTCGTGGTCTCGACCGCGATCAAGCGCGACAATCCCGAATTGATGGCGGCGCGTGCCCAGCGCATTCCGGTGGTGCGGCGCGCCGAGATGCTGGCGGAGTTGATGCGGCTGAAAAGCTGCGTGGCGATCGCCGGCACCCACGGCAAGACCACCACGACCTCGATGGTCGCGGCGCTGCTCGATGCCGGCGATCTCGATCCGACCGTGATCAATGGCGGCATCATCAACGCCTACGGTACCAATGCACGATTGGGCGCCGGCGACTGGATGGTGGTGGAAGCCGACGAGAGCGACGGCACGTTTTTGAAACTGCCGGCCGATGTCGCCATCGTCACCAATGTCGATCCCGAACATCTCGATCATTTCAAGGCGTTCGAGGCAGTGCAGGAAGCGTTCCGGAGTTTCGTCGAGAACGTGCCGTTCTACGGCTTCGCCGTGATGTGCATCGATCATCCCGTGGTGCAAAGCATCGTCGGCAAGATCGAGGACCGCCGCATCATCACCTATGGCGAGAATCCGCAGGCCGATGCACGGCTGGTCGATCTCGATCCGGCCGGCGGCGGATCGCAGTTCAAGGTCGTGTTCCGCAACCGCAAGAGCGGCGCGACGCATGAGATATCGGACGTGAAGTTGCCGATGCCGGGCCGGCACAACGCGCTCAACGCCACGGCCGCGATCGCGGTGGCGCATGAACTTGGACTGACCGACGACACCATCCGCAAGGCGATGGCAGGGTTCGCTGGCGTCAAGCGGCGCTTCACCAAGACCGGTGAGGCCAACGGCATTACCGTGATCGACGATTACGGCCATCACCCGGTCGAGATCGCGGCCGTGCTGCGCGCGGCGCGGGAATCCGGCCATGGCAAGGTCGTCGCCGTGGTGCAGCCGCATCGCTTTACCCGCCTGCAATCCCTGTTCGAGGAATTCTGCACCTGCTTCAACGATGCCGATGCGGTCGTGGTCGCCGACGTCTATCCGGCGGGGGAGGCGCCGATCCCCGGCATCGATCGCGATCATTTCGTGCTGGGCCTGCGAGCGCACGGCCATCGCGAGGTGATCCCGCTGCCGAATTCCGCCGGGCTTGCCAGGGTTATCAAGGATGTTGCCGGCCGCGGCGATCTCGTGGTCTGCCTCGGCGCCGGCAACATCACGCAATGGGCCTATGCGCTGCCGGGCGAACTGAAGGCGCTGGGATAGAGGAAGATGCTAGACGAGTCGTCGACCGCGTTGCACGGCCTGCTCTCTCCCCCCTTGTGGGGGAGAGGTGGAGAGAGGGGTATTCGCGAGTCCGGCGCTCGTGGCTTACCCCTCTCCCTAACCCTCCCCCACAAGGGGGGAGGGAACAGAAAACGCGCATGACCTTTCCCGACATCACGTCCGATCTCAAGGCCGCGATGCCAAAATTGCGCGGGCGGCTGTTGGCGAATCAGCCGCTCGCCGAACTGACCTGGTTTCGCGTCGGCGGTCCGGCCCAGGTCCTGTTCACGCCGTCGGATGAGGACGACCTTGTCTATTTCCTCAAGCACCTGCCCAAGGAGTTGCCCGTCTACGTCATCGGCGTCGGCTCCAACCTGATCGTGCGCGACGGCGGCTTGCCGGGCGTGGTGATCCGGCTCAGCCCGCGCGCTTTCGGCGAAAGCAGCACCGAGGGCGATGTCGTCAGCGCGGGGACCGCCGCGCTCGACAAGCGCGTCGCGGAGACGGCGGCTGCCGCCGATCTTGCCGGGCTTGAATTCTACTTCGGCATTCCCGGCACCATTGGCGGCGCGCTTCGCATGAACGCCGGCGCCAATGGCAGCGAGACCAAGGATGTGCTGATCGATGCGGTCGGCATCGGCCGCGATGGCACGAAGCATCGTCTCACCAACGCCGACATGAAATTCATCTACCGCAACAGCGGCGTCGATCCCTCGATCATCTTTACGTCCGCCCGGTTTCGCGGAGTTGCGGCTGCGCCGGAGGCAATCCGCGCGCGCATGAATGAGGTGCAAAGCCATCGCGAAAGCGCCCAGCCGATCCGGGAAAAAACCGGCGGCTCTACCTTCAAGAATCCGCCTGGCAACAGCGCCTGGAAACTGATCGATGCCGCTGGTTGCCGCGGCCTGCGCGTCGGCGGTGCACAAGTGTCGGAAATGCACTGCAACTTCCTGATCAATACTGGCAACGCAACCGGCCATGACATTGAGGCATTGGGCGAAACGGTGCGCGAGCGGGTCAGGCAAAGTTCGGGAATCGAGCTACACTGGGAAATCAAGCGGGTCGGAATCGAGCGATCGTGATGCGGATTACCATTCTCTTCGGCGGCACGAACAAGGAGCGCCTGGTTTCGGTTGCGAGCGCCCAAGCGCTGCATTCGGTCCTGCCGGATGCCGATCTCTGGTTCTGGGACGTCGATGATTCCGTGCATGAGACAAGCTCCGAAGTGTTGCTCGCGCATTCGCGGCCGTTTGAGGATGCATTCAAGCCCGGTACGCCGGGCCTTGGCGGCATCGAGCGCGCGCTGGATCAGGCGCAGGCCGAGGAGCGGCTCTTGGTTCTTGGCCTGCATGGCGGCATGGCGGAGAACGGCGAGTTGCAGGCGATGTGCGAAATGCGCGGCATTCCCTTCACCGGCTCGGGTTCGGCATCGTCGCATCTTGCATTCGACAAGGTGGCCGCCAAGCGCTTTGCCGCGATTGCCGGCCTTGAGGTGCCGACCGGGGTTGCGCTCGATGACATCGAAGCAGCATTCGCCGAGCATGGCAGGCTGATCGCGAAGCCGTCCAGGGACGGCTCGAGCTACGGCCTGATTTTCGTCAATTCATCGCAGGACATCGCCGTGGTCCGCGATGCGGCGAAGACCGAAGACTATCTGATCGAACCGCTTATCGCAGGCGCGGAAGCGACCTGTGGCGTGCTCGAAAAGCTCGATGGCTCGGTGATTGCGCTGCCGCCGGTCGAGATCGTGCCGGCCGATGGCGGGTTCGGCTTCGACTACCAAGCCAAATATCTCTCCGGGGCCACCCAGGAAATTTGTCCGGGGCGCTTCACGCGGGAAATGTCGGTGCAAATCATGGAGCAGGCGCTGAAGGCGCACCACGCGCTGTCGTGCCGCGGCTATTCCCGCACCGATTTCATCATCTCGGAAACCGGGCCGGTCTACCTTGAAACCAATACCCTGCCAGGCCTGACCAAGGCTTCGCTGTATCCAAAGGCGCTCAGGGTGCAGGGCATCGAATTCTCCGATTTTCTGCAAGACCAGATCGCGCTGGCCGCCGCCACAGGTCTTAAACCTCGTTCCGGCCGAACCGGGTGAGGCAACAGGGGGTCGGGCCCATAGAATTGGGTAAAATTGCTGGAATTTCGGGCAAATACCTCACAGGGCAGATCAAAACGCGCCCTGTTCACACCGGTTTTACCTTTTGTTTACCAGTAAGTCCGAAGGTTAACGCCGGCGGCGCATGTGGCGCTTGGCTGCCGGGGCGCGAGCTGTTGCGGATTTCCGCTTCGACGACCGCATCGAGGGAACGGGCCTCTTTTTCCAGGGGCCGGCACCTTACGGCACGACCGAGATGTCATCGGCGGCGGAGCTCGCGAGCCTTTTTGCGGGCGCAATATTTGACGAGCTCGTGCAATGGATGGTGCAGGACGCCTCGCTCGATCGCTGAGGCCCCAAGCTGACCTGAAAGCGGCCGCCATTGGCGCGGCTGTGTTGCTGCGCGAGTGGTTCGCCTCGCGCCGTCCAGTTGCCAAACCAATTACCAAGCGGCGTTTCCAGCGCGATCCCGCCTCGCGCCTGATCTCGATGATCACGATGATCGAGCGATACGTGCCGAGGCGTTCCGGCGTCGCCGCCACGGTGCTGATCCTGCTCGGCAGCGCGGGCTTTGGCGTCGTCAGGGGCGGCCATGTCGAGGAACTGACCGCGGCGCTGAGCGATACACGCAACGCGCTGGCGAATTCCGTGGGGTTTCGCATCACCACCGTTGCGATCAACGGCCGCAAGCAACTGACGCAGGACGAGGTACTTGCGATCGGCGGCGTAAACGGCCGCTCGTCGCTGTTGTTTCTCGACCCCGAGACGGTCCGCGACAAGCTGAAAGCCAATCCATGGATCGGCGACGCGACGGTGCTGAAGCTTTATCCCGGCCGGCTGCAGATCAATATCGTCGAGCGCACCGCGTTCGCGCTATGGCAGTGCGACGGCCATTTGTCGGTGATCGCCGATGACGGCGCGGTGCTCGAACCATATGTGACACGGCGCTTCACCTCGCTGCCGCTGGTGGTTGGCAAGGGGGCCGAAACCCGCGCGAGGGATTTCCTGGCGCTGCTCGATCGCTACCCACAGGTGCGCTCGGTGACCAAGGCCGCAATCTTCGTCGGCGAACGGCGCTGGAACCTGCGGCTCAAGGACGGCCTCGATATCCGGCTGCCGGAAAACGACGTCGGCAAGGCACTGGCGGCGCTGAGCAAGCTCGACCAGGAAGATAAACTATTCTCACGCGACATCGTCGCCGTCGACATGCGCCTGCCAGACCGGTTGGTCGTGCAATTGTCCGACGATGCCGCCAAGGCCCGCGAAGACCTGCTCAAGGACAAGAAGCCGAAGAAGAAGGCCGGTGACGCATGACCGGCCTTGACCGCAGTCAGACTCCGAAGACGCGCCCGGTGCCGCAGAAGCGCACCGCGCTGGTGGCTTCGCTCGACATTGGCACCAGCAAGATAGCCTGCATGATCGCGCGGCTGAAGCCGTGCCCAGGGAACGAGGCACTGCGCGGACGCAGCCATGCGGTCGAGTTGATCGGCTACAGCCAGATCCAGTCGCGCGGCGTCAAGGCCGGCGCCGTGGTTGATCTGGCCGCATGCGAACAGGCGGTTCGGCAGGCGGTCGCGGTGGCCGAGCGGATGGCCAAGGTCAGGGTTGAATCGGTTCTGCTGTCGGTCTCGGCAGGGCGGCTGCAGGGCCAGTTGATCGAGGCCGCGGCCGAGATCAGGGACGGCGCGGTTACCGAGGCCGACGTCAGCCGCATCACGTCCACGGGCATGCGTCATGCCACCGGCTATGGCCGCACCGTGCTGCATGCGCTGCCGGTCGGCTATGCCCTCGACGGCGTCAAAGGCATCCGCGATCCACGCGGCATGGTGGCGCGGCGGTTCGGCGTCGATATGAACGTCGTGACCGCGGACGCCACCGTCGCCAACAACCTGATGCTGGTGGTCGAGCGCTGCCATCTCAACGTGGAGGCCATGGCCGCCAGTCCCTATGTGGCCGGTCTGTCGGTGCTGACCGACGACGAGGCCGATATCGGCGCTGCCGTGGTTGAGATGGGGGCGGGCACCACCACGATCGCGATCTATTCCGGCGGCCGCTTCGTGCATGCCAGCGGATTTGCGATCGGCGGCCAGCACATCACCATGGACATGGCGCGCGGCCTTTCCGCATGCATTGCGGATGCCGAGCGAATCAAGACGTTATATGGCACCGTCCTGACCGGCGGATCCGACGCGCGTGAACTGATGTCCGTGCCGGCGGCGGGCGACAACGAGCGCGATGTTCCGCAGATCGTGTCCCGCGCCACGATCGCCAACATCGTTCGGCAACGCGCCGAGGAGATTTTTGAAATGGTCCGGGATCGCCTGGCGGATTCGCCCTTTGCGGCAGAACCAAAAGCGCGTGTCGTCCTCAGCGGGGGCGCCTCGCAGCTCACCGGCACCCTCGAACTTGCGACCCAGATCCTCGGCCGCCCGGTACGGATCGGCCGCCCGCTCGGCTTCGGCCGGCTGCCCAATGAAGCGAAAAGCTCGTCGTTCGCG
>JAGXAF010000174.1 GCA_018971675.1 Bradyrhizobium sp. | reverse complement strand
GTGCTGTTCCGCAACGCGACCTCTGCCGGGCGCTGCGGCATGGCGCAGTCGGCGATGGGGCCGTTCTACTGCCCGCCCGAAAAGCGGATTTTTCTCGATACCGGATTCTTCCGCGAGGTCGAGACCCGGTTCCATGGCTGCTCGGGCAACGCCTGCAAGTTCACCTCAGCCTATATCATCGCCCATGAAGCCGGCCATCACATCCAGAACCTGCTCGGCATCCTGCCGCGCGTGACGCAATTGCAGCAGCAGGCCGACAGCAAGGCCGAGGCCAACGCGCTGCAGGTCAAGGTGGAGTTGCAGGCGGATTGCCTGTCGGGCGTCTGGGTCAACCGCGAGGAGAAGAAACGTCCGGGCTTCCTTGAATCGGGCGACATCGACGCCGCGCTGACCACGGCGTCCGCGATCGGCGACGATACGCTGCAGCGTCAGGCGACGGGAAGGGTGGTGCCGGACTCGTTCACGCACGGCTCTGCCGCGCAGCGCAAGCGATGGTTCATGACCGGCTATCAGCAGGGCACCGTGCAGGCCTGCAACACCTTCGGCGCGGGAGCGTTGTAGGGTAACGCATGTCATCCATTGACGAATCCAGAACCTTCATTCCGCTCAACATCGCGGTGTTGACGATTTCCGACACCCGTTCGCTGGAAGATGACAAGTCGGGGTCGACCCTCGCGGACCGGCTCACCGGCGCCGGTCACAAGCTGGCGGCACGTGAGATCGTTGTCGACGACGTCGACGCTATCCGCATCGTCATCAAGCGATGGATCGCCGACGCGGGCGTCGATGTCGTGATCACGACAGGCGGCACCGGCTTTACCGGCCGCGACGTGACGCCGGAGGCGATCGAGCCGTTGTTCGAGAAGCGGATGGACGGTTTCTCCATCGCGTTCCATCTGCTGAGCCAAGCCAAGATCGGGACTTCGACCATACAAAGCCGCGCCACTGCGGGCGTTGCCGGCGCGACCTTCATCTTTTGCCTGCCCGGTTCGCCCGGCGCCTGCCGTGACGGCTGGGACGGCATTCTGGCGGCGCAACTCGATTACCGCACGCGGCCCTGCAACTTTGTCGAGATCATGCCGCGGCTCGACGAGCATCTGCGCCGGCCCAAGGCGAAGGGGGCGTCGGCCTGATTTACCTTCGTCTTTCCGGGACGCGCGAAGCGCGGGTGATGATGCGCAATTGCGCATCTGAGAATCCATAATCCCGGTGCTGGCTACGACCAACATGGCGCCCGCACCCTTTCGCGACAAGCAGATGCCCGGAAGCGCTTTCAGGCGACAATGATCCGGCTGCGCAACAGCGTGCGCGAGGAGCGGCCGAGTTGCCGCAACAGCCATGCCTCGGAGCGGCGGCTGTCGGGGACATGACCGCCGAGCCGCTCGTAATGGTCGCGCGCGATCACAAGGCCCTGTTCGGCCGAGGGTCCCGCGATCAGTCGCGCGAGATATTTGAAGCCGTCCCGCAGCTTCGCCTCGGCATCGGGCGAGCGGGCATAGCTGAACATCCCGGCCCGGGGCCGGTCGCCCGCTGACACGCGCTCGATGAACTGTGATGTCTCCTCGATCCAGCCGCTGTCCAGCACCGCGCCGGCATGCAGGAACATCAGCCATGGCGCGCGGGCCTGACGGGCGCCGGCGGCCAGCGCTTCGGCGCGCGTTCCCTTGAACGCGAGGAAGCGGCAGCCTGACACGTCAGCGACCCGTTCGATAATGCCGTCATCGGCGCGGTCGACCAGCAGCACTTCGCGCACCACACCGGCAGCGGCACCTGGCACCAGCGCCGCCAGTGTCGCAACGGTGGTCCGCTCGACGCCCTCGGTTGGAATGATGACGCTCAGCATCTCGAGGCTTCAGGTCCAACGGTCGGAAAACAATGCACCCTTATCATCTTGTCGTGTTCACGGAAGCCTCGGCCTCGAGGCTTTTTGCGGCAAGGCGCGACCGGCCCGGATCGAATCGAGGCCGATATGTGAATTCATGCCGGATTGTTGAATATAGCCCATCATGTTCTTGATTTGTTCTTTTGGTGTGTTATGTTCTCGCCATGAGCAGAGCATCCTCACATGCGCTCAAGCACCCGCCGGTCACGGCGCCCTCCGAACCGGCGGGTGCGACTGTTCCTTTTCCGGAACTGGCGGTCGCCATCGAGCGGCAACGGCGGCGTGGCCGCGGTGCGCAATCCAACGCCAGCGGTCGTTTCGAAGCCGAAGCGCGCGTTGCGTTCGACGACGGCTGGCAGAGCCTCGATGAACTGCCGCCTTTCAAGACCACGGTCGCGCTCGACACCGCGCGAAAGGTCATCACCCGCAACGATTCACCCGATATCGGCTTCGATCGCTCGATCAATCCTTACCGGGGCTGCGAACACGGTTGCGTCTACTGCTTCGCGCGGCCGACCCATGCCTATCTCGGGCTGTCACCAGGTCTCGATTTCGAATCCAAACTGTTCGCCAAGCCGGACGCGCCGGCGTTGCTGGAAAGAGAACTGGCGGCGCCGGATTACGAGCCACGGATGATCGCGATCGGCACCAACACCGATCCGTATCAGCCGATCGAGCGCGACCGGAAGATCATGCGCGGCATTCTCGAAGTACTGGAAAAGGCAGGGCACCCGGTCGGCATCGTCACCAAATCGGCGCTGGTGACGCGCGACATCGATATTCTGGCGCGGATGGCGAAACGCAATCTCGCCAAGGTCGCGATCTCGGTCACGACGCTCGATCCGAAACTTGCTCGCACCATGGAGCCGCGGGCGTCGACGCCGTCGAAGCGGCTGGAGGCGCTGCGGCAACTGGCGGGGGCGGGCATTCCGACCACGGTAATGGTGGCGCCGGTGATCCCGGCGCTGAACGATTCCGAGATCGAGCGTATTCTCGATGCCGCCGCGCATGCCGGCGCCAGGGAAGCCAGCTACGTGCTGCTGCGGTTGCCGCTGGAAGTGCGCGATCTGTTCCGTGAATGGCTGATGGCGAATTATCCGGATCGCTACCGACACGTCATCACCTTGATCCGTGACATGCGGAACGGTCGTGACTACGATTCGCAGTGGGGAACCCGGATGAAAGGAACCGGGCCGATCGCCTGGATGATCGGTCGCCGGTTCGAGATCGCCTGCGAAAGGCTCGGCCTTAACAAACGACGCTCGAAATTGACCGCGGATCATTTTGCCAGGCCGAAGCGCAGCGGACAGCAATTGAGCTTGTTCTAAGGATTCGTCGCCTTTTTCTGAATAACGTGAATTGCTTGCGGTTCCCGGTTGCGCCGCAGGGTTGGCCTGCGCAACGCTGCCGGCATGATTCGCAAGCAACCTGGAAAAGATCGGGCCAGGCCGCCAAAAGGCGTGATCGCGGTCGCTCCGC
Source organism: Bradyrhizobium sp. (assembly GCA_018971675.1). Classification (GTDB taxonomy): domain Bacteria; phylum Pseudomonadota; class Alphaproteobacteria; order Rhizobiales; family Xanthobacteraceae; genus Bradyrhizobium. Next base: position 4,104 of record JAGXAF010000174.1, on the reverse strand, counting down.
CGAGCTTTCGGCGCGAGCGGGCGCTGATCAAGCGCGGAGTCTGGCCGGTGGCGGGGTGCGACGAGGCCGGTCGCGGTCCGCTGGCGGGTCCGGTAGTGGCGGCGGCTGTGGTGCTCGATCCAGGGCGGATTCCGAAGGGCATCGACGATTCGAAGCGGCTGAGCGCCGAACGCCGCGCGGAACTGTTCGAGGAAATCTGCGCCACCGCGTCGTTTGCGGTCGCCTTTGCCTCGCCCGCGCGGATCGATCGCGACAACATCCTGCGCGCCTCGCTATGGGCATTGGCGCGCGCGGTCCATGCGCTGCCGGAAATGCCGAAGCATGTCTTCGTCGACGGCCGCGACAAGCTCGACACGCCGTGCGATTGTGATGCCGTCATCGGCGGCGACGCGCAGGTGATGTCGATCGCGGCGGCATCGATCGTCGCAAAAGTCACGCGCGACCGCCTGATGTGCGCCCTTGCGCAGGATTGTCCCGGCTATGGTTTCGAACAGCACAAAGGCTACGGCGTGCCGGAGCATCTGGAGGCGCTAGACCGGCTGGGACCGACGGTGCATCACCGCCGCTTTTTTGCGCCCGTCGTTGCCGCCCGGGAAAAGCATCAGCCGACAACCATCGAGGCCGGCATGCTGGTGACAACGACGAACACCGATTCCGAAATTTCCGCATCGCTTTGACGCGGTTGCCTCGGCGGCTTGCCGGCTCTATCAGTTCGATCGGACAGATTCGATTGGGGCATTCCGGGCGTTCATGCGTTTCACCTCACTGACAATCGAACTGATCCGCGCCCGGCCGCGCTTGATGGTCTGGATCGTGGTGCTGCTTCAGGCGGCACTGTGGCTGATCGTGCCACTGATGCTCTATCACAGCCCGCCCGACAGTCTCGCGACCGTGATGGCGTTCGGCCGGGAATACCAGGTAGGCACCGATCTTGGCCCGCCGCTGGCGTTCTGGCTCGCCGACATCGCGTTTCGCGCGGCCGGCAATCACATGTTCGGGGTCTACCTGTTGGCGCAGTTATGCGCGGTCGCGGCGTTCTGGGCGCTATATCACCTGGCGCGCGCCGTGGTCGGCGGGCAACAGGCGGTACTCGCGATCCTGCTGACGATGACGATCACGGTGTTCAGCTGGCCCGGCGTCGAATTCGGCCCGCTGGTGCTGGCGCGGCCGCTCTGGGCATTGTTACTGCTGCATTCCTGGCAATTGATCGGGCAAGGCCGCCGCAACGTGTGGTTCGCCTGGTCGATCGAAGCCGGGCTGTTGCTGCTGACGACCTCGGCAGCCATCGGGCTGCTGATTCTGGTCGCGGGGTTTGCGGTTTCAACCGAGCAGGGACGGCGCACGCTGAGGTCCTTTGATCCACTGTTTGCGCTCTCGGTGATCGTGGTGCTGGCGCTCCCTTATCTGATCTGGCTAATCCGCGCCGATACCGTCGTGTTGCCGCCTTGGCCGGCGATTGCCGATCTGGGCGCGCGGGCGATGCACTGGGGCATGTTGCTCGGCGGCCTGCTGCTGGCGATGTCGGCGATCGGGATTCTGGTTGTGCTCAACACCGGCTGGTTCGATCGCGAAGGCGAGGAAGCGCCGATCATCTATCGGCCGCCGGTCGATCCGCTGGCGCGCAATTTTGTCTATTTCTTCGCCGTCGCACCGGGATTGGCCGGCAGCCTGATCTCGGGCTTTTTCGGCCTCGATCGCGTGGCAGGCGGCGCCGGCATTGTGTTGTTGATGTCGGGACTGGCCGTGATCGTTGCCGCCGGAGATCTCGTGCCGTTGCGGCATCAGCGCCTGCTGCGCTCGGTCTGGGGCGCGGCAATCGCAATCCCCGCGCTGGTGGTGTTCGCCTCGTCGATCTTTCTGCCGTGGACCGGCGGCGGCGAGGTCGCGACGTCGGCGCCGGCAACCGCGATCGCACGCTTCTTCGGCGACAGTTTTGAACGGCGCACCAATCTGCGGCTGGGCGCGGTGGCCGGAGATCCGCAGCTTGCGCGCCTGGTGTCGCTCGCCAGGGGACGGCCGCATCTCTATCTCGACGCGACACCGGAACGCACGCCATGGATGTCGTCGGAGAAGTTCAACCAAGGCGGCGGCGTCGTGGTCTGGCGCGCCTCCGATACCGCCGGCACGCCGCCAGCCGACATTGCCCGGCGCTTTCCGGGTCTGGTGCCGGAAGTGCCGCGCGCCTTCGACTGGCTGGTGAATGGCCGCCAGCCATTGCTGCGGGTCGGCTGGGCCATCGTACGGCCGAAGGGGAAGTGAGTTTCTTTCAGGAATTTTTCAGCGGTCTCGAATGCGGCTCCAGCGCTTTCGCGATCGAGCGCAGATCCTGCCATGACAGCCGCTTGTACGACGGCGACCGCAACAGATAGGCGGGATGGAATGTCGCCATCGCGCGAATGGTGCGGGTGCCGGTATTGTAATCGAACCATTTGCCGCGGGTGCGCATGATGCCCTCGCGGGTCGCGAGCAAGGTCTGGGTCGAGGGATTGCCCAGCGTGACCAGCACGTCGGGGTTCACCAGTTCGATCTGCCGCTGGATGAACGGCAGGCAGATCTGCGTCTCCTGCGGTGTCGGCGTGCGATTGCCGGGCGGGCGCCACGGAATGACATTGGCGATGTAGGCGCTGGTGCGGTCGAGCCCGATCGCCGCGATCATGCGGTCGAGCAGCTTGCCGGACCGGCCGACGAAAGGGAGGCCCGCGATATCCTCGTCGCGTCCCGGCGCCTCGCCGACGAACATGACGCGGGCTTGCGGGTTGCCGTCGGCAAACACCAGCCGCGTGGCGGTGAATTTCAACGCGCACCCGTCGAAATTTTCCAATAGCACGCGCAGCGCCTGCAGCGTCGGCGCGGTTCGGGCAGCCTCGCGCGCCGAGCCGATTGCCGCTTCCGGCGCAGGTGCGATCTCGCGACGCGGGGCAGGGGGCGTGGCAAGGGTTTGGGCAAGGGTCGTGGCAGAGGGCGTTGGCGCCGGCCGGGCTTGCGCCGACTCGCCGGCCGCGGCGGTTCTGATGGCAGGCGCCGCGTCAGCATCGGACAACCGGTTGACCGGTTCATCCGTCAACGCGCAATCGACCCCGGCCTCGAGATAAAAGGCGAGCAGTTGCCGAACGGTAGGCGCGGGCTCAGGCGTCATGGCGGGCGATCGGGAGCATCGGCCCAATCTAGGGCGTGATCCGGAAAGTGGAAACCGATTTTCCGAAAATCATGCCCAAACAGGAAGATGGCCGGCATAATTCAACTCCCTTGAAACAGGCTCCGGGACCCATGGTCCCGCCGGGAAACGCATTTCCGTGGTTGTCCTGATGCGAAAAATCGGAAACAAACGGATCCTGGAGCCGTTCTCAACAGATCGGGATCAGATCATGAGCACCGAAGAACTGCCGCCGCGCGAATCCATGGAATTCGACGTCGTGATTGTCGGCGCCGGCCCGTCCGGCTTGGCAGCGGCGATCCGGCTCAAGCAGCTCAACGCCGATCTCAGCATCGTCGTGGTCGAAAAAGGCTCCGAGGTCGGCGCGCACATCCTCTCGGGCGCGGTGATCGATCCGGTCGCGCTCGACAAGCTCATTCCGGATTGGCGCCAGGATGCCAATTGTCCCCTGAAAACCCAGGTGAAGGATGATCACTTCTATTGGATGACCGCGAGCAGCGCGAAAAGGCTGCCGAATTTCGCGATGCCGCCGCTGATGAACAACCATCACTGCTATATCGGCTCGCTCGGGAATGTCTGCCGCTGGCTGGCGCCGAAAGCCGAAGCGCTCGGCGTCGAAATCTATCCGGGCTTTGCCGCCACCGAAGTGCTGTACGACGACAAGGGCGCGGTGCGCGGGATTGCGACCGGCGACATGGGCATCGCCAGGAATGGCTCGCGCAAGGATTCCTTCACCCGCGGCATGGAACTGCTCGGCAAATACACGCTGTTTGCGGAGGGTGCGCGCGGCAGCCTGTCCAAGCAACTGATCGCGAAATTTTCCCTCGACGCCAGCAGCGAGCCGCCGAAATTCGGCATCGGGCTCAAGGAAGTCTGGCAGATCGATCCGTCAAAACACCAGAAGGGCCTGATCCAGCATTCGTTCGGATGGCCGCTGAACAATTCGACCG
>JAGXAF010000173.1 GCA_018971675.1 Bradyrhizobium sp. | reverse complement strand
ACCAGGGTGATGTTCCCGCTGCCGAAGAAGGCGGCCTACATCAAATTCCGCAACCAGGCCTCGCGCTATGCGCTGGTCGGGGTTTTCGTCGCCAGGCGTCCATCGGATGTGCGCGTCGCCGTCACCGGCGCCGGCGCCGACGGCGTGTTCCGCGTCACCGCCTTCGAAGAGGCGCTGAGGAAGCGCTTCTCGCACAAGTCGCTCGATGGCCTGACGGTCCCGGCGGACGGATTGAACAGCGACCTGCATGGCAGCGCCGAATATCGTGCCCATCTGATCGGGGTGCTGGCGCGCCGCGCCGTCGAAGCTGCCACCGCCAGGGCGTGATAGTGCGGAAACCCGGCCTGTCGAGATTGGCTATGTCATGAGCGCATCGGCGTTACCCACCTCCGTCGATGCGATGCTCGAACTCCTGACCTCGCAGGGCTATCTCGCGGAGCGGTCGCTGGCGACGGTGGCCTATCTCGCGCTGCGCATGGGCCGGCCGCTGTTCCTGGAAGGCGAGGCCGGTGTCGGCAAGACGGAAATCGCCAAGGTGCTGTCGGCGGCGCTGGGACGCAAGCTGATCCGCCTGCAATGCTATGAAGGGCTCGATGTCGCCTCGTCGGTCTATGAATGGAACAGCGCCTCGCAGATGATTGCGATCCGGCTTGCGGAAGCCGCCGGCGACACCGATCGTGACCAGCTCTCCAGCGACATCTTCGCCGACCGCTTTCTGATCAAACGGCCGCTATTGCAGGCGCTCGAACCCGACGTGGCCGGCGCGCCGGTGCTGCTGATCGACGAACTCGACCGCGCCGACGAGGCGTTCGAGGCGTATCTCCTGGAAATCCTCTCCGACTTCCAGGTCACGATCCCGGAATTCGGCACCGTGAAAGCGCCGCAGCCGCCGATCGTCATTGTCACCTCGAACCGTACCCGGGAAATCCACGACGCGCTGAAACGCCGCTGCCTCTATCATTGGGTCGGCTATCCCTCGGCCGAGCGGGAATTGGCGATCGTCCAGTCGCGCGTCCCGGACATCTCGGCAAAGCTGTCGCAGCAGGTGGTCAATTTCGTGCAGGCGCTGCGCGAACAGGATTTCTACAAGTCGCCCGGTGTGGCCGAGACCATCGACTGGGCCACCGCGCTGACCGAACTTGACGCCCGCTCGCTGACGCCGCAGATGGTCGGCGATACGCTGGGCGCGTTGCTGAAATACCAGGATGACATCGCGCGGATGCAGGGCGACAACCTTCAAAGGGTGCTCAAGGAAGCGACCAGCGAGAGCTGATTCATGCGTCGTAACACCACATTCGTCATTCCGGGGCGCGCCCACTTGGCGCGGGCCCGGAATGACGATGAAAATTAATTCTGACATGGCCATCAATCACCTCACGCCGCCGACCGGCCGCATGGCCGACAACGTGGTGGGTTTTGCCCGCGCGTTGCGCGCGGCCGGGCTTCCGGTCGGGCCGGGCGCGGTGATCGACGCGCTGAACGCGCTGCAGGTGATCGATATCGGCAATCGCGCCGATGTCTACGTCACGCTGGAGGCGATCTTCGTCAAGCGCCACGAACACGCGTTGATCTTCCGGCAGGCCTTCGACCTGTTCTTCCGCGCCGACGAGGACTGGAAACACATGCTGGATTCGGTGCCGTTGCCGGATCAGGCCAGGAAGAAGCCGCAGCCAGCCTCGCGCCGTGTCCAGGAAGCCCTGGCGCAGCCCTCGATGAGCGAGGCGTCGCAGGCGCGGCAGCAGGAGCTCAGGCTGTCGGTGTCGGACAAGGAAGTGCTGCAGAAAAAGGATTTCGCGCAGATGAGCGCGGCCGAGATCGCGCAGGTGACGCGCGCGATCGAACAGATGAAATTGCCGCAGGCCGAATTGCGCACCCGCCGCTATCGGCCCGACGCGCGCGGCCTGCGGCTTGACATGCGCCGCACGCTCCGCGGGTCGCTGCGTACCAGCGGCGATATCATCGACATCCATCGCCTCGGGCTGATCGACAAGCCGGCGCCGATCGTGGCGCTGCTCGATATCTCCGGCTCGATGAGCGAATATACCCGCCTGTTCCTGCATTTCCTGCATGCCATCACCGACGCGCGCAAACGCGTCTCGGTATTCCTGTTCGGGACAAGGCTGACCAATGTGACGCGGGCGCTGCGCGCGCGCGATCCCGACGAGGCGCTGGCAAGCTGCAGTTCCTCGGTTCAGGACTGGGCGGGCGGCACCCGCATCGCCATGTCGCTGCATAGCTTCAACAAATTATGGGGCCGGCGCGTGCTTGGGCAGGGCGCGATCGTGCTTTTGATCTCCGACGGGCTGGAGCGTGAGGCCGACGCGCGGCTGGCGTTCGAAATGGACCGGCTGCACCGGTCCTGCCGCCGCCTGATCTGGCTCAATCCGCTGTTGCGCTATGGCGGCTTCGAGGCGAGGGCGCAGGGCATCAAAATGATGCTGCCCCACGTTGACGAATTCCGCCCGGTGCATAATTTGAGCTCAATTGAAGGCCTGATTGCCGCATTGTCGTCGGCGACGCCGCCGCACCATCGCAGCGCGATCCGCCCCGCAGCTTGAACCGTAGCTTGAAAGAGGCTCCCATGCTCAATCGCGACGAGGACATCCTGCAGGCGGCCGAGGCCTGGCAGAAGGCCGGCCATGGCGTGGCGCTGGCCACCGTGGTCCAGACCTGGGGCTCGGCCCCGCGGCCGGCGGGTTCGAGCCTCGTCATCAACGATGAAGGCACGTTCCTGGGCTCGGTCTCCGGCGGTTGCGTCGAGGGCGCTGTGGTCACCGAGGCGCTCGATGTGATCTCCAGCGGCCAGCCGAAGATGCTCGAATTCGGCGTCGCGGACGAAACCGCGTGGAACGTCGGCCTGTCCTGCGGTGGCACCATCCGGGTATTTGTCGAGAAAGTCGGTTAGCCGTGAAACTCGAGACGCTCGCAGCACTCAATGCCGAACGCGCGGCGCGCCGGCCGGCGATCGTGGTGCTCGATCCCGCCAATGGCGAGCAACGCCTGGTCAAGGCCAGCGAGATCGCCGGCGATCCCTTGCGTGTCGAATTGTCGACGCAGTTGCGCATGGGCACCAGCGGCATGATCGAGGCCGGCGGCAGGAAGCTGTTCCTCAATGTCCACGCGCCGACCGCGCGGCTCGTCATCGTCGGCGCGGTCCATATCAGCCAGGCGCTGGCCCCGCTGGCGCGCTCGCTCGGCTATGACGTGACCGTGGTGGATCCGCGCACGGCATTTGCCAGCCCCGAGCGGTTTCCCGATGTGCCGCTGGTCGCGGAATGGCCCGACGTCGCGCTGCCGCCGCTCAATGTCGACCATTACACCGCGTTCGTCGCGGTCACGCATGATCCCAAGATCGACGATCCCGCGCTGTTGCATGCACTCGATCGCGACTGCTTCTATATCGGCGCGCTGGGCTCGCGAAAGACCCATGCCAGGCGCAGCGAGCGGCTGAGAGCGCAGGGCGCATCCGATGCCGACATCGCGCGCATTCATGCGCCGATCGGCCTGGATATCGGCGCGGTATCGCCGTCCGAAATCGCCGTCGCCATCATGGCCGAGATCACCGCGCAGCTTCGTCTGCCGAAAGTCGACGTGAAAGTGAACGCGGCATGAAGTTCGGTCCCGCGAGTCCAGCCGATGCGCTTGGCGGCGTCACCGTTCATACCTTGCGTCAGGGAACGCTGGTGCTGAAGAAGGGCACCACCATCGGCCCGAGCGAGGTCGAAGCGCTCGAAAATGCCGGCGTCAAGGAAGTCGTCGTGATCCGGCTCGAGGAGGGCGACGTTTCCGAAGACATCGCCGCCGGTAGCATTGCGCGCGCCATTGCCGGCGACGGCGTCAATGTCGAGCGCGCTTTCACCGGAAGATCCAATCTTTTCGCGGCGCGCGCGGGCGTGCTGATGGTCGACCGCGCGGCGGTCGACAGCATCAACCGCGTCGATGAATCCATCACCTTTGCAACGCTGCCGGCCTTCAAGGCTGTCGTTCCCGGCGAGATGATTGCGACGGTCAAGATCGTGCCCTTCGGAATCGAATCCGGTCTGTGCGAGATGGCGGTGGCCGCCGCAAGGTCCGGTAGCATGAGCGTTGCTCCCTACAAGATCAAGCGCGTCGGCGTTGTCTCCACGCAGCTTCCGGGCCTTGCGCCAAAGGTGATCGAGAAGACGCTGCGGGTCACCACCGAGCGGCTGGCGCCCGCGGATGCCTCGATCATCGCCGAGCGCCGCGTGCCGCATGAGGAGGCGGCGCTTGCCGCGGCCATCAGGGAACTGCTCGGCCTCGGCGCCGAACTGGTGATCGTGTTCGGAGCATCCGCGATCGCCGACCGGCGCGACGTGATCCCGGCCGCGCTCGAAGAGGCCGGCGGCGAGATCGAGCATTTCGGCATGCCGGTCGATCCCGGCAATCTGCTGCTGATCGGCAATGCCGGAGGCATTCCGGTGATGGGCGCGCCGGGCTGCGCGCGCTCGCCGGTGGAAAACGGCTTTGACTGGGTGCTGACGCGCCTGCTCGCGGGCCTCAAGGTGACGCGGGCGGATCTCACCGGCATGGGCGTCGGCGGGTTGCTGATGGAAATCGTGACCCGGCCGCAGCCGCGCAAGCCAGGCCCGGAAGGCAACAGCAATATCGCGGCCGTCATCCTCGCGGCCGGGCGCTCCACCCGGATGGGCGGCCCCAACAAGCTGCTGGCCGATCTCGGCGGCAAGCCGATGCTGCGGGCTGTCACCGAGCGCGTGCTGGCCTCCAAGGTATCCAGCGTGACCGTGGTGACCGGACATCAGGCCGACGAGGTCGAGAACGCGCTGGCCGGGCTCAAGGTGAAGTTTGCTCCCAATCCTGATTTTTTTGCCGGGCTGGCGAGCTCGGTCAAGGCAGGCATCGCCGCAGTACCGGCGAATGCCGACGGCGCGGTGGTGTGCCTTGGCGACATGCCGCGGATCGATGCGCGGCTGATCGACCGCCTGATCGAGGCGTTCCAGCCCGATCGCGGCCATTTGATCGCGGTGCCCGTCAGCGACTCCAGGCGCGGCAATCCGGTGCTGTGGTCGCGCCGCTTCTTCGACGAATTGATGAAGCTTGACGGCGATATCGGCGCCCGCAATCTGATCGCGGCGCACGCCGAGGCCGTGGTGGAAGTCCAGGTCGAGGGCCGCGGAGCGTTTCTCGATGTGGATACGCCCGAAGCGCTCGCGCTCGCCCGCCAGACCAGCCGTCGTTTCGAGCGGCTGTCGTAACAGCCATACTGCCTGATGTCGAAACGGCTCTCATTCACCAAGTGGAAACACCCCTGCGCTAGCGTGCTGCCCGGTGACGTGGGAGGGACCATTGACGCCTTTGAGACGATTGCTGTGCCGGATGATAGTTATTTTTGTACCAACCTTGACGCTGGCCGGAATACTACTCACGACCGAAGCCCGGGCAGCCGGCGCATTCGCGATCGGCAAATGCGGCGCCTACGGCGAAGCCCATGATTATGTCGGCGAGGCCGGCGCGCGGACGGCGGCGCTCAGGCAATGCAAGGACGGATGCACCGCGCTGCCGATGAAGCACGCCTGCGCGGCCCTGTCGATCGACATGGCCAATCCCTGCGGCGCCCATGGCTACGCGGTCGAATCGCGCATCTCCAGTTCGCTCAACGAGGCGACGCGCAAGTGCTATGAATTCGGCGGCAAGGAGTGCGTGATCCGCGCCTGGGCCTGCGACGCCCGGGGCTAAATCCAGGAGCGTTTTCGAGCTCCAGGTTGGGCCACCAGGCGACAGCCGGGCAGCGGCGCTGGTTCGTTCAGGCGGGCGCGCTGCTGATCAGCCACATCGCGCCGGGCAATCGCACGCTCGCACCGTCCGCATAGGGCGCAAGCGCCTCGTGAACGGAGGCGACGACGGCCGAGACGACCTCTGCTGGCTGGTTGCGCAGCCAACTGTTCACGGCGCCGATTTGGGTGGACTGGACCACTGCCTCCTTCAGCCCCCGGCCGGCGGCGATATCGAGGTCCATGTCGAGTTTCTCGAAGCGAGGCGGCGCCCAACCGGCCGCGGTCACAACCTCGGTCACGTAACCTCGATCGGCGAAGGCGAACATTCCGGGAGCGTTCGGCACCGGCTTCGGCCGCGGCGGCAGGTGCTGCGCGGCGGCGGTCATCGGCACTTCCATCCACGGGTTTTCGACCAGCGAACGCCAGCACACGAGCGCCATGCGCGCGTCCGGGGCGGCGGCGCGGCGCATATTGGTGAACGCCGCCATCCGGTCGCCGAAGAACATCACTCCGAAGGCCGAGATCAACAAATCGTATTCGTCCAGCGCGACCGTGGCCGGATCGGCTTGACGCCAATCGACATTGGCGATGCCGGCGGCGCTCGCGCGCCTTTCGGCCTCAGCCAGCATTGGCCCGGAAATATCCACCCCCGCCACTCGGCCGACGGGGCCTACGGCGCGCGCAAATTCCAGCGTGGGCGCGCCACAGCCACAGCCGATATCCACCACCCGTTCGCCGGCATGCGGAGCGGCAAAGGCAAGCAAGGCGTCCGTCACCGGCGCGAGCGTGATGTCGGTGTGCTCCTGTCGAGCCACCCAGATATCGCCGCCTTTCCCGTTCCAGAAGGCAAGCATGTCCGCGTTGATCTCTTCGGACGTAGCCATCCGAGTCCTCCTGCCAAGGGGCCGCACGTTGCAGTATTGCCGAATGGACGGCAAGAGGCGGCGCGGCGATCCTGCCTCGGTCGGGAGGCGACCCACTTCACCGCCGTCGACCGACTTCTTCAACGGAATCGGCCTCAAGGACGGCGCACAGGCGACCGTGTCAATATCGACGCCGCGGGCCAATAACTGAACTAAATCCAACGATCCAAAATCGTGATAATCGTCTTGGCTGTCTTGGACCATGAGCATTTTGCAACCCAAATGCTAACGAGCGCGAACCGTCGGATTGCCCTCTTCCTCCTTTGTTTTGCGTTTTTACCAACGCTGCTGGCCGGACGTGCCCTTGCCAACGACGAGCAGGTCTGGGCGGCGTTAAAGCGGGGTGGGATGGTCGTCCTTCTGCGCCATACTCACGTCGATATGCGAGAGGGGATAGGGCACCTCGCGCCCGGAAACTGTGCGGAGGAAATAAATCTTTCGTCCAGCGGCATAGAGCAGGCCAAACAGATCGGAGAGGCCTTCCGCGCCCATGGCATCGAGGTCGGGGAGATCCTGACCAGCCCTTATTGCCGTTGCATCGACACAGGCAAGCTTGCGTTCGGTCGCGCGACGCCTGTTCAATATCTGATGCCGCCGGGCGTCGTATCCGACAGCCAGGCCAAATCAAACCAGGAGCGGGTCTTGCAAGATATCCGGAGCTATCGCTCCTCATCGAATTTGGTGATGATTACCCATGATCTCAACATCTCCGACATCGTTCTGGAGCCATCGGTTGCCATGGGCGATTTTTTCGTGCTGAAGCCTAATGGGGTTGATTTCGATGTCGTCGGCAAAATCCGCATGGGTG
>JAGXAF010000172.1 GCA_018971675.1 Bradyrhizobium sp. | reverse complement strand
TCGGTGAAAAACCGCTCGGCGATATTGGCCATCTCGGGCGAGAAACCGCGATAGGCCGTCAGAACCATGTTCCGGGCGTCCGGCCAGGCAATGCCGCCGGTGGCGGCAAACGGCAGCGGCGCGTTGCGATCCCAGTGCGCGAGCTTCTTCTGTTTGAACCAGCCGGCCTTGAGCCGGTAATAGCGATGCGAGAGTCGCGGATAGGCCGCGCGCACCGAACTGACCAGCGCATCGACCACTTCACGCTCGACGCGGTTATTGAGATGCCGGGAATCCGCGACATCCTGGAAGCCGCGCCAGCGGTCGGAGATCTCCTTGTCCTTGGCGAGCGTGTTGGTGATCAGCGCGAACGTGCGCTCGTTGGCCTTGAAGGTCCTGGCCAACGCCTGCCCGGCCGCCTTGCGCTTTTGCGGCGCGCGATCCTGCAACAGGCTGAGCGTCGGCTCGATCGCCAGTTCGCTGCCCCCTACCTTGAAGCGCAGGCTGGAAATGGTCTGATCGAACAGCCGGTTCCAGGCAGCATAACCGCTCTGGGATTTCTCGTGAAACAACTGCTCGACGCGGTCTTCCAGTTGATACGGCTTGTCCTTGCGCAGATCCTCGATCCACGGGCGATAGTGGCCGAGTTCGGGAGTCCGCATCGCGCGGTCGATCACGGCATCGTCGATGCGGTTCAGTTCCAGCGTGAAGAACAACAGATGCACCGACGCCGCCGTCAGCCGCTCGGAAACGTCGCCGTAGAATTTGGTGATCGCGGCATCGACGCTGTCGCCGGCATGAACGAGGCCCGCATAGGATCCCAGCCGGCCGGCCAAATCGTCGATCGCCTCGTAGCGCCTGACCGCCTCGGCAAGCCACTTTCCGCCGTCTTCTGACGAAATGTGCGCCGCGAGCTTGCCTTTATAGTCGGTCTCGAACGCGATGCACTGCGCGTCCATCCGGTCGAGATCGCTTTTGACCTCCGGCGCGTCGATGCCGGAATAAAGGTCGGCCAGATTCCATTCCGGCAGCTTGCCAGCCTTGTTCCTCGCGGATTGGCTGGTCGCGGATTTCCTGGTCGCGGGGGTCTTGGTCGCGGGGGTCTTGGCCGGCTTGCGAAGGGCGGATGTGGAGCGCGAGGTCATCTGATGTCAGCCTGCTTGTTCAACCAGAAACGATCAATCGAGACGGGGCGCCAACCTTTAAGAGCGCGTTAATCGGCTTCAGCGAGAGTGCCCCGATTCGAGACAAATAGTTGGAACGACCGAGGAAAGCCATGGCTGCCCGTATTTTGATCGCCGATGACGATGCCGTGCAGCGTCGCCTGGTCGAAAACATGGTGCAGAAATGCGGCTACGAGGCCCTGGTGGTCGACGGCGGCGATGCCGCGGTCGCGGCCCTGGCTGCGGCGGATGGGCCCACGATCGACGCCGTCGTGCTCGACCTTGTCATGCCGGGCCTCGACGGCATGGGCGTGCTGGCGAAAATCCGCGAGGCCGGTCTCAACGTTCCCGTGATCGTGCAGACGGCTCATGGCGGCATCGACAATGTGGTGTCGGCCATGCGCGCCGGCGCCCAGGATTTCGTGGTCAAGCCGGTCGGCCTGGAGCGGCTGCAGGTGTCGCTGCGCAATGCGCTCAACACCAGCGCGCTAAAGGGCGAATTGCAGCGCATCCGGCACAGCCGCGAAGGCAAACTGACCTTCGCCGATATCATCACCCGCAGCGAATCCATGACCGGCGTGCTGCGCACGGCGCAAAAAGCCGCAGCCTCCACCATACCGGTATTGATCGAAGGGGAATCGGGCGTCGGCAAGGAATTGTTCGCGCGCGCCATCCACGGCAGCAGCGAACGGAAGGCAAAGCCATTCGTGGCGGTCAATTGCGGCGCGATTCCCGATAACCTCGTCGAGTCGATTCTGTTCGGCCACGAGAAGGGCGCCTTCACCGGCGCTACCGAACGCCACACGGGCAAATTCGTCGAGGCATCCGGCGGCACCCTGTTTCTCGACGAGGTCTCGGAACTGCCTTTGACCGCGCAGGTCAAACTGCTTCGCGCGCTGCAGGAGGGCGCTGTCGAGGCGGTCGGCGGCCGCAAGCCGGTCAAGGTCGACGTCCGCATCATCTCCGCGACCAACCGCAAATTGCTCGACCGCGTCAAAGGGGGGCAGTTTCGCGAGGATCTGTTCTATCGCCTGCACGTGCTGCCGTTGACGGTCCCGCCGCTGCGAATGCGACGCGGGGACATCCCGCATCTGTTGCGGCATTTCCTGGCGCGATTCTGCGCCGAGGAGAACCGCCCCATCACCGGCATCAGCGGCGAGGCCATGGCGCTGCTGTCGCAGCTCGACTGGCCCGGCAACATCCGCCAGCTCGAGAACGCGGTCTATCGCGCCGTGGTCATGAGCGATACCGGTCAGCTCGACGTTACCGACTTTCCGCAGGCGGCCGCGCAATCGCTGGCGTCACCTGAGGCGCGCCTTCAGCCGGCTGAACCTTTGGTCATCGGTCCGGGCGCGCATTCGATGGTGCCCGCGATGGTTTCAGGTAATGAAATACCGATCGCGCCCCTGCCCTCGGCCGGCATGCTTGCAATGCTGGCCCACAATGGCGAGGTCCGCCCGCTCGAGGAGATGGAAGCCGAAATCATCCGCTTTGCGATTTCGCACTATCGCGGGCAGATGTCCGAAGTCGCGCGCCGGCTGAAAATCGGCCGCTCCACGCTTTATCGCAAACTCGACGAGGCCGCCGCCGACGATGCGAACTAGGACACGTGCCCGATCGGCAGCACCGGCCGGAACATTTGCACCGTTGCTTGCAGGTAACAGACAAAGGCAGAAGCGCGTGGCAGAAGCGCATAATCCGTTGCGGTCAGTTTGTCGTGAGTTACCCCCATGACGCTGGCTGCATGATGGACGCGTATATATCGTCTGCATTCTGCGCGTATGGATCGTTGCGTGTAGCCGTGCCACATTTGGAGCGTGTTCAGGAAACATGAGTTTCCCTGAATTGCTCGGGAGTGACCAGGCCGGCGAAACGGAAGCTGAGACGGACGACCTGAGCGGTAATTTAGGCGGGACTGCTCCAGGCCGGGATAGTCCTACCCAAGGGGTGAAATGATGCGTGACTGTTCGAGGAACCGTGCTGGATTTGACCGCGCCCTGATGGCCGTGGCCGCGACCTTTCTCACGGTATCCGCGACCTCTGCACTGGCTCAGCCCGATCTGGCCCAGCGCAATGCAGCCGAGCTTGCGATCGAAGCGGCGATCCCGCGCCCCGAGCCTGCCAACCTCCCGCCCCCCACTATCCATGATTTCAAAATCGATAACGCGGTTGCGACGCCGGGAACAGTTCAAGCCCCGAAAGCCGACGCCGCGAAAGCCGATAGCGCGAAGACGACCGACCAGCCCGCGGCAGCCAAGCCTGACGCTGTCGGAGACGCCGCCAAGGAAACGACGACCAAGGATACCGCGATCAAGGCACCCGCAACGACGACGCCAGCTGCAACCGCCGCGCAGCCGGCTGCGGAGCCGGTCAAGGCCGCAAGCAACGTGCCTGCCGCCGACCAGCCGGTCGCGGACAGGCTTCGTGACATGCTGGGCGAGAAATCGTCGCGCTATTTCGACCGCAAGGCCGAACGCACGGCCGTGGAAAAATTCTACGGCGCGCGTGACTTCGCGCCGCTATGGAGCCAGGGCGGCGCGCTGACCGCAACCGCCAAGGGCGTGATTGCCCGGCTGAAGGATGCGGCTTCCGACGGCTTGAACGCCGCCGACTACCCGGTACCGGATTTCGCCGCCGCGACGAGCCCGGATGCGCTGGCGGAAGCCGACCTGAAATTGACCCAGAGCATGCTGGACTATGCCCGCCAGGCCCAGAGCGGGCGGATGCACTGGTCGCAGGTGAGCGGCGATATCTCCTATCCGGAGCATCCGATCGACCCTTCGGAAGTGCTCGGCAAGGTCACCTCCGCCAAGGACGCTTCCGCCGCGCTCGATAGCTACAATCCGCCGCAAAAGCTCTATCGCGAATTGAAGGCCAAGCTCGCCGAATTGCGCGGCCAGGCTGACGGCCCGGTGGTCCAGATCGCCGAGGGGCCGGCGCTGAAATACGCACCCTCGCGCAACAGGAAGCAGCCCACTGTCGTGATGGAAGATCCGCGCGTGCCGCAGCTTCGCGCCAAGCTCGGCATCACCGAGAACGCCGACGATACGCATTATGACGCCAAGGTCGCCGAGGCCGTGCGCAGGTTCCAGGAAAATGCCGACCTCAAGCCGACCGGCGTGCTCGACGACCGGACCATCCGGGCCATCAACAGCCCGAAACGGAGCAAACTGATCGATACCGTCATCGTCAACATGGAGCGCTGGCGCTGGCTGCCGCGCGACCTCGGTGCGCCCTCGATCGGCGACGCCTATGTCATTCTCAACATCCCCGATTATACGCTGAAGGTGATGCAGCACGGCACCCAGGTCTGGACCACCAGGGTGGTCACGGGGAAGCCGGGCATTCACGCCACGCCGCTTCTGACCGAAACGATGAAGTACATCACGGTCAATCCGACCTGGAACGTGCCGCCTTCGATCGTCTATGGCGAATATCTGCCCGCCCTGCAGCAGGATCCGACGGTGCTGCAACGGATGGGATTGAGGGTTGAGCGAAATCCGGATGGCAGCGTGCATATTTCGCAGCCGCCCGGCGCGGGCAACGCGCTCGGCCGCATCCGCTTCAACTTCCCGAACAAATTCCTGGTGTATCAGCACGACACCCCGGACAAGTACCTGTTCGACAAGAGCGAGCGCGCCTATAGCCATGGTTGCATGCGGGTGCAGTATCCGGACCAGTATGCCGCCGTGCTGCTCGGCATCACCGAGCCGAACGAGCACTACACGCCGGAAAAGATCCGCAGCATGTATGGCTCAAGCGAGGTCGACCTGAAATTCCCGACCCCGATCCCCGTCAACATCACCTATCAGACGGCGTTCGTGGACGACGCCGGCAAGCTGCAGATCCGCAAGGATATCTATGGCCGCGATGCCACCATGCTGGCGCTGCTGCGCGGCAGCCACGGCCGGGATCTGGAGACCGTGGTGGCGCGGGCGCAGCCAAGCTATTCCCGCCCGGCGGGTCGCCTGCCGTCGAGCGTGAGCTTTGCCAGCGACAACTCCGGGCCATCCTTCTTTGAACGGCTGTTTGGCGGTCCGCGCTTCAGCCCGCCCCCGGGCCGTCGCCCGCCGGGATTAGTGTTCCAGCGCTAGCCGAGGCCGGCTTCGCGACAGGCTTGGATTAGGACAGGCCTGGATTAGGACAGGCTTGGATTTCTCGGTAGAATCAAGGCTCCGCCGAATGGCGAGGGCCGGTAACGCTGTAGCCATTCCTGATTCGGATTTCGCCAGATGGCTATTTTTTGCCACACTCGGCGGGTTAGTTCGCGGCTCGTACTCGGGGGTGGGGCGTAGAGTCCGATTAACCCTCCCGCTTTGGACCAATTTCACCTTCTTTCGCCGTTCGGGGCGGTGAAAGAATCTTCGGTCGGGCGTCTTCGGGGTGGGCTCATCGTGCTGGCTGGTTTCGCACGCCAATTCAAATCACTCTCGTTGCGTAAAGCCGGATACCTGGCCGGATGCCGTTTCGGCCTGGCTTTGTCGCTGCTGCTGGCCGGCGCGGGCGCGGTCCACGACGCCACCGCCGAGAACGAAACCCGGACCCTCTCGTTCCATCACACCCATTCCAACGAAGACCTCACCGTCACCTTCAAGCGCAACGGCCGCTATGACGAAGCCGCGCTGAAAGAACTCAATCATTACCTCCGCGACTGGCGCACCCAGGATCAGACGGTGATGGACCCGCATTTGTTCGACATCATCTGGGAAGTCTATCGCGACGTCGGCGGCCAGAAACCGATCCAGATCATCTCCTCATACCGCTCGCCTGCCACCAATGCGATGCTGCACCGCCGTTCCTCGGGCGTCGCGCGCTTCAGCCAGCACATGCTCGGCCACGCCATGGATTTCTTCATTCCGGGCGTGCCGCTCGAGCAGATTCGCTTCGCAGGCCTGCGGCTGCAGCGCGGTGGCGTCGGGTTTTACCCGACATCGGGATCGCCTTTCGTCCATCTCGACACCGGCAGCATCCGGCACTGGCCAGGCATGACCCACGATCAACTGGTCAACGTGTTCCCCGATGGCCGCACCGTGCATATTCCCTCTGACGGCGTGCCGCTCAAGGGGTATCAGCTGGCCCGCGCCGACATCGAGGCCCGCGACGGCAACGACAACGCCCTGAAGAAGAGCAGCCCGAGCCTGTGGGCGGCGTTGTTCAAACACAAGTCGAATGACGACGATGACGACGAGGCGGTCAGTTCACCGATGCCGACGGCACAGCAGCTTGCCGACGCGGCTGCGGCGATTTCAGCCGCCAACAAGGCGGCCAACGCCAAATCCGCTGCCAAGCCGGTCGACGCCAGGTCGTCTGATACCAAGTCGTCCGATGCTCCGCCGCGCGCAAAATCGCGTGTCGCTTCGGCACTCCAGCTTGCTTCCGCCGACGCGCAGATCGTCCAACCCGCAAAACCGCACCGGCGGACGGCCGCCGAGACGGCTGACGCCAAGACCTTCGAAGCCAAGACCTTCGAAGCCAAGGCCCCCGAAGCCAAGGCGCAAACGCCAGCCGACATCATCAATGCGCGCGGTTTCTGGGGTGACATCCCGACCGCGAAGCCGGCTTCACCTGCCCAGAAGGCGCGTCAGGCGATTGCGGCAGTCGATCCGCAACCGACCGCCAGCGTTTCATCGGCCTTCGAGGCGCTCGCCTTTGCGCCGGACGCCAGGGCCGCGATGGATCGCGCCAATATCGTTGCGGCCGGCGCGCCGAGCCCGCGTAGCACCCGCCCCGCGCCGTCAAATGCGGCGGCGGCCGTCCGCGAGATCAATACTGTCGCCGTCAAAGGCGTGCAGGGCGCAGGAAACCTGCTCCAGAGCGGCGTGATCATGACATCGGCGCGGCTCGCGGCGGCCAAGGGCAATGACCTATGGCTGCGCATCGAATTGCTGGCGCCGAGCGCCAACAATTCGATGTTCACAACGGTGCTGGGCGATACCGATATGACGCTGATGCGCGCCTATTTTGTCAAACCGCTGGCCGTGGTGGCGATGAGATTCTCGGACGATCCGCAGATGGGACTGGTCAGTGATCGCTTCACCGGCTCGGCTACGATCAAGCTGACCACCACCGCGTTCGCGACGCCGGCCGCGCCACCGCATTAAGCCTATAGGCGGCCGTTATGACCGCAGGTGGCCATTTCCGGACGGGGCCCTGCAAATCCGCCGCAAGAATTTGAGGATCGACGGATACGCTCGACGGCTGTCGCAAGATCCGCCTCACAGCATCCCCAGCGCCTGCATATACGTCTCAAGGATGGTTTCCTGCTCGGCGCGCTCGTTTTCGTCCTGCTTGCGCAGGCGAACGATGGTGCGCAACGCCTTGACGTCAAAGCCATTGCCCTTGGCCTCGGCATAGACATCGCGGA
>JAGXAF010000171.1 GCA_018971675.1 Bradyrhizobium sp. | reverse complement strand
CGCGCCGCGAACCATCTTAGAAAACGGTCCGGCAGCAGCGCGTCCATCTCGACCGGCGATGCAGGCAATCCTTGGGGTGGCGGCACAGTGCAAGAGGTAAGAGCTTCCGTCCGGTTCGTCGAGGGCGATACGGGTCAAACCAGCCCCTGCCCGACTGTCTTCTCACGGTTTGCTGGCAACCACCACAAGGCCCGGCGCCGGCAAATTGTCCTCATTGCGCGCCGACAAATCCTCGCACTGCGCCAGCGTGAAACCGCTGGCGGCGACCTGCGCGCGCACGTACGGCGCGCTGTGGGCATAGCGCAGCCCCTGGCCGAGCGTGACGTCTTCGCCATCATGGGTCTCGACCGTGCAGGCGAAGAGTCCGCCTGATATCAGCACCCGCATCACCTCGCGCAGCACCGGTGCGAGATCGGAGACATAGACCATGGCGTCCGCGGCGAGGACCAGATCGGCGCTGGCATCCGGTTTGCCGCGCAAACCCTGCACCATGTCGGCGACTTCCAGCTCCGCATAGAGGCCGGTTAAGCGCGCGCGCTCGATCATGCGCGGCGACAGGTCGATGCCGATGAAGCGATCGACATTTTTGGCAAACGCCGTCGCCGCCAATCCGGTACCGCAGCCAAGATCGATGGCACGCTCGAAAAAGGCGGGCTTCTTTGCAGCCGCGCGCACCGACAGCACCGCCTTGAACAACAGCGACGGGCCGCGATAGCCGAGATCGTCGACCAGCGCTGCCTCGAACCGCGGCGCGTATTGATCGAACAGCGCCTGCACATAGGCCTGCGGCATGCCGGCCAGGGGCTCGGCGCCGAGCCGCATCAGATGGAGACTCGCACCATGGCGGTCGTCGGGATCAGCCCGCCACGCCCGGCGAAAGGCCGTGATCGCCGCATCATCCTCGCCGAGCCGCGCACGGATCTGGCCGAGCGCAAACCACGCCGAAGCGAAGTTCGGCGCGAGTTCGGTGGCCTGCAATAGCAGCTCGGCGGCGGCGGCGAGATCTCCCTTTAGTTGCAGGTCGCGGGCGAATTCGAACCGGCGGTCGGCAATCATGTCACCGGAGGACAGGAACAGGCGCGCGGGCATCGGTGTACGAGTTGGTCCCTAAAACTGATCTGCGTTCTGCCTATATACCCGACATGCGTGCGCAAGACATCCTGATGCCGGTTGCCGCCGGCCTGTGCTGCAGGCCCGGTGGATTTCACATCGATCCGGTGCGGCCGGTCGAGCGCGCGGTCATCACCCACGGCCATTCCGACCACGCCCGGGCCGGCCATGGCGCGGTACTGGCCACCCAAGAAACGCTCGACATGATGCGGCTGCGCTACGGCGACAATTTCGCTCGGACCACGCAGGCGATCGCCTATGGCGAAGAGATCAGGCTCGGCGACGTCAGCGTCAAATTCCATCCCGCCGGTCATGTGTTGGGCTCGGCGCAGATCGCGGTCTCCTGCAAGGATATCCGCATCGTCGCTTCCGGCGACTACAAGGATGCGCCGGATCCGACCTGCGCACCGTTCGAAGTGGTGCCGTGCGACGTCTTCATCACCGAGGCGACGTTTGGTCTGCCGGTGTTTCACCATGGCCTTGCGGCAGACGAGGCGAGGAAGCTGTTGGCTTCGGTCGCATTGTTTCCGGAGCGCGCGCATCTGGTCGGCGCCTACTCGCTCGGCAAGGCGCAGCGCGTGATCGCGTTGCTGCGCGCGGCCGGTTACGACACGCCGATCTATCTGCACGGCGCAATGGAAAAGATCACACATTATTATCAAAGCCGCGGCATCGATCTCGGCGAGTTGCGTTCGGTCAAGGGCGTGAAGAAGGCCGACCTCGCCGGCACCATCACGCTGGCGCCGCCGTCGGCGACCTCGGATATCTGGACCCGGCGTTTTCCCGATCCGGTGACGGCCTTTGCCTCGGGCTGGATGCGGGTCCGTGCCCGCGCGCGGCAGCGCGGCGTCGAACTGCCGCTGGTGATTTCCGATCACGCCGATTGGGACGGCCTGACCGCCACCATCGACGCCACCGGCGCCGGTGAGATCTGGGTCACCCATGGCCAGGAGGACGCGCTGGTGCACTGGTGCACGGCCAAGGGTCTGGCCGCGCGTCCGCTCGATCTGGTCGGTTATGGCGACGAGGACGAAGCCGAGGCGCCGGGCGGCGAGGGCGCCGAGGCATGAATCGCTTCGCCGAACTGCTCGATCGCCTTGCCTATGAGCCGGGCCGCAACAACAAGCTGCGGCTGATCACGAACTATTTTCGCGCCACCGAGGATCCCGATCGCGGCTACGCGCTGGCGGCGCTGACCGGCGCGCTTTCGTTCAAGCACGCCAAGCCGGGCCTGATCCGCGACCTGATCGCCGGCCGCACCGATCCCGTGCTGTTCGCGCTGTCGTATGACTATGTCGGCGATCTCTCGGAGACGGTCGCGCTGATGTGGCCGAAGGCTTCGCTGCCACTGCACAACAACCCACCCCCGCCGACGCTGACCGAGGTCGTCACCACGCTGCGCACGCTCGGCAAGACCGAACTGCCGAAGCAACTGGCGCGCTGGCTGGACGAACTGGACGAGACCGGCCGCTGGGCGCTGTTGAAACTCGTCACCGGCGCGATGCGGATCGGCATCTCGGCCCGGCTCGCCAAAACGGCCGCTGCGGCGCTCGGCGACAAGGACACCCATGACCTCGAACTGATGTGGCCAGGTCTCGCGCCGCCCTATCTCGATCTTTTCGCGTGGCTGGAAGGCCGCGCCGACAAGCCGGTCAATCGCGATCCTGCGCCGTTCCGCCCGGTGATGCTGGCGCATGCGATCGAGGATACGGATTTCGCAAACCTCGACGCCTCAGACTACATCGCCGAATGGAAATGGGACGGCATTCGGGCGCAGGCGGTCAGCGGTCGCGACCAACATGGCAACACGCAGGTGCGCCTTTATTCGCGCAGCGGCGAGGACATCACCGGAAGCTTTCCTGACCTGCTGCCGTCGCTGCGCCTGCAGGATCCTTTCGCGATCGACGGCGAGCTATTGGTGCTGCGCGATGGCCGGGTGCAGACCTTCAACGTGCTGCAACAGCGGCTGAACCGCAAAGTGGTCTCACCGAAGCTGTTGAAGGACTATCCGATCCATCTGCGCGCCTACGATCTACTCGGCGAAGGCGATACCGACCTGCGCGAATTGCCGTTCGCCGAGCGCCGCGAACGGCTTGAAGCGTTCGTCAGCAAATTGAACGATCCGCGCGTCGATCTATCGCCGACCATCGCATTCGACAGCTGGGAGACGCTGCGAGCCGCGCGCGCCGATCCTTCTCCTGCCGGGGCCGGCGAGGATGCCGAAGCGGTCGAGGGGATGATGCTCAAGCGGCGCGATGCGCCCTATCTGCCGGGCCGGCCGAAAGGCCAATGGTGGAAGTGGAAGCGAGACCCGCACATCATCGACGCTGTCTTGATGTACGCCCAGCGCGGCCACGGCAAGCGTTCGTCCTATTATTCCGACTACACGTTCGGGGTCTGGACGAACGGCGGCGACGGCGAGCAACTGGTGCCGGTCGGCAAGGCTTATTTCGGCTTCACCGATGAGGAACTGGTGCAGATCGATCGCTTCGTTCGCCGCAATACTACCGAGAAATTCGGACCGGTCCGCCATGTCGTTCATGAACCTGAACAAGGGTTGGTGCTGGAAGTCGCCTTCGAAGGACTGGCGCGCTCATCGCGGCACAAATCCGGCGTGGCGATGCGGTTTCCGCGCATCAACCGGCTGCGCTGGGACAAGCCGCCGCGCGAGGCCGACCGGCTGGAAACATTGGAGCGGATGCTGAAGGCGGATTCAGCAAAGCAAGCCGCCGCAGTGGAACGCTATTGACGGCGCCATCCGGGTTCCCCATCTGCCCTGTGCTGGACTGGAGCCATTTCCGTTCCGATAGTATCGGAACGGGGCTCTGGATTCTTGTTTTGACGCGTTTTCTTCACGCGAACCGATATCCACCCACGGATCAAGTCCGAGGGCATGCTTCGCTCGAAAACGCTCTGGAATGCGGAGCGACCCGCGCGGGAGACATCGATGGTCAACGACACCAGGGAATTGCCGGCGACGAGCCGGGACGGGATGCACCGCTTCCTCGGCGGCTCGCCAATTACGGTCGCGTTTCGGCTGATCCTGCTGTCGATCCTGGTCGGTGTGGTACTGGCCGCGATCGGCTTCGATCCGTGGAATATCGTCTACAGCATCCGCCTGCTGTTCCAACGCATCTGGAACCTCGGCTTCGACGCGATCAACGGGCTGTGGCGCTACTTCCTGCTCGGTGCCGTGATCGTGGTCCCGGTCTGGTTGCTGTCGCGGCTGTTCGGCGCGCCACGCGGCCGATGATCCCGGCAGGCCCTGGCTGATGCGCCTGCAATTTGTTGGCTGCGGCGACGCGCTGGGGTCGGGCGGGCGCGAGGCGCATCTGCCCGAGATCGAACCGCTGATCCTGACCCATATGAGCGAAGACATGCTGGGCCGGCTCGATACGCTCGCGCACACGCCGGCGCATGATGGCATGATCGTCGAGCTTCAGGGATGAATTTCATCTCCAGTTCGCCATCGAAAGTAACGACCGCGCAGGTGTTTGCGATCGCGGGGCCGGCGATGGTCGCGAATTTGACGACGCCATTGATCGGCATCGTCTCGACCACCGCGATCGGGCGGCTCGGCGACGCCACGCTGCTGGGTGGCGTGGCGATGGCCTCGGTGCTGTTCGATTGCATGTTCTGGCTGTTCGCCTTCCTGCGCATGAGCACCGTCGCCTTCACAGCGCAGGCGATCGGCGCGGGCCAAACGGGGGAAGTGCAGGCGATCCTCGTGCGCGGCTTTGTGGTGGCGGCCGTGATCGGCACAGGCCTGATCGCACTGCAGATGCCGCTGGCCGCGATATTACTCGGCGCCATGGGCGGCAGCGAGGGGGTTTCGCGCGCGGCACGGGCTTATTTCGTGATCCGGATCTGGTCGGCGCCGCTGGCGCTCGCCAACTATGTCGTGCTCGGCTGGCTGATCGGGCAGGCACGCGCCAAGCTGGCGCTCGTCGTTCAGATCGCGATCAATCTGATCAACATGACAGCGACGGTGCTTCTGGTGCTGGTATTCGATACCGGCATCGCCGGCGCGGCAGGCGCGGCCGTCATCGCGGAAGCAACCGGCCTCGTGTTCGGTGTTCTGATCGCGCGGCGTCTGGCGCAGGGTGGATTTTCCGTGCCGCGCGCCACGCTGTTCGATCGCGCCAGGCTGATGCGCATGCTCGCGGTCAACCGCGACATCATGATCCGCACCGCATCGCTGATCACGGCATTCCTGTTTTTCACCGCACAAAGCGCCCGTTCCGGCGACGTGACGCTCGCCGCCAATGCCGTGCTGAACAACTTCCTTTTGATCAGCGCCTTTTTCCTCGACGGCCTTGCCAATGCCGCCGAGCAGCTTTGCGGCCGCGCCTATGGCGCGCGCGACAAGCGCGCATTCGCCGGCGCGGTGAGGCTGGTGGTGATCTGGGGTTTTGGCTTTGCGCTTGCGGTGACCGCAGCGTTCGCGCTGTTTGGTCCGGCGCTGATCGACATGATGACCGCGAGCCCGGACGTGCGGCGCGGCGCGCGCCTCTATCTGTGGTTCGTGGTGCTGGCGCCGCTGCTCGGCGTGTGCGCCTTCACCTATGACGGCGTCTACATCGGCGCGACGTGGGCGCGCGACATGCGCAACCTGATGGTGCTGTCGCTGGCAATCTTCCTGTCGGCCTGGTTTGCGCTCCGCGACTTCGGCAACGCCGGGCTATGGGGCGCGCTGCTGATCTTCTATGTCGCGCGCGGCGGGCTCGAGGCGCTGCGTTATCCCTCGCTATTGGAGGCGTCGTTTGGGCGGAGCCAAAAAACCGCCCCGACTGTCGCGTGAACGGGCCCCGGATCAGCGGCGCGCTGCACCGTATCCGGACACGACGAACTCCTATTGCACCGGCCAGTCCTCGGCGGTGATCGTGGCGGCATCGGCACCGACGATTTCCGACAGCGAGTCGCGTCCGGTACGCAGCAAGGTCGAGGCGAGATCGCTCTTGATACTGTCGACCAGACCAAGGCCCTTGTAGACCAGCGAGGAGTAAAGCTGGATCAGGCTGGCGCCGGCGCGTATTTTCGTCAGGGCGGCGCCGCCGGTATCGATGCCGCCGACGCCGATCAGAGGGAATGCGCCTTCCACGCGCACATAGGTTTCCGCCACCATCCGGGTCGACAGCCGAAACAGTGGCCGTCCGGACAGGCCGCCGGACTCGTTTGCCCGGTCCTGCTCACGCAAGCTCGAGGGCCGCGCCAGCGTGGTATTGGCCACGATCATGCCATCGACCCTGCGCGAGCGCGCGATATGCACGACGTCGTCGAGTTGGGAAAGCCTGAGGTCCGGCGCAATCTTGAGCAGCACGGGGGTATCGCCCGCGGTCTGCCGCACCCGCTCGCGCGCCTCGATGACTCTTGCCAGGAGATCGTCGAGCGCCGCCGCCTGCTGCAGGTTGCGCAGGCCCGGCGTGTTCGGCGACGATACGTTGATGGTGATATAGCTCGCAACCGGCGCGAAAGTCTCGATCAGCTTGACGTAATCGGCGGTCCGGTCGGCGCTATCCTTGTTGGCGCCGACATTGACGCCGACGATGCCGCCGTGATGCGCGCGCGCGGCGAGCCGTCGCTGCACCGCTTCGGCGCCGTCATTGTTGAAGCCCATGCGATTGATAACGCCCTGGTCACGCTCCAGCCGGAACAGCCGCGGCCGCGGGTTTCCGGTCTGCGGACGCGGCGTTACCGAGCCGATTTCGACAAAGCCGAAGCCGAGTCGCAGCAACGCATCGGGCGCTTCCGCGCTCTTGTCGAAACCCGCCGCCATGCCGACCGGATTGGGAAAGTTCAGGCCGAATGCCCGCACCGCCAGTTTCGGATCGTCCGGCCGCGACCGGATCGGCGGCAGAAGTTTCAGGCCCTGGATCGCCATCCGATGGGCATCTTCCGGATCGAACCAGCGCAGCAGCGGCAGCGAAAAGGCGTCGAAGGCGCGGATCACGGGGCAAGCTCCGGAATATCGTGGGTGCCGTCGGACCGCGCGCGGATATCTTGCACGCCGATGACCGCGCCAAGATCGAGTTCGCCATAGAGATGCGGAAACAGCTCGTCATTGCGCGAGCGCTCCCAGCGCAGCGCCGCGCCGAGCGCATCGGCATCGATGCGGATCAGGAGCAGCCCGGTCTGGCCGGAGAAATGCTTTTTTGCGGTCTGTGCGACCTGGGACGCAGTCGAGAAATGGATAAAGCCGTCGCGCGCATCATCGGCGCTACCCCGGTACAGCCCCTGCCGCTCGGCCTCGCGCCAGGCCGAAGCGGGACAAATCTTGTAGATGCTGCGCACGTCTCTTTCGTGTCCTGCTTACCGCTTGTGTCTTTTGGGATTTCCCTGAAAGTTCGGGAGCCTGCCGCGACCGTATCGGCGGCAACCGTCCACTTCAAGGGTAGCCTTCCGGCGCTGCAGGCTGATTGTGAAAAC
>JAGXAF010000170.1 GCA_018971675.1 Bradyrhizobium sp. | reverse complement strand
CGGCTGGTATCCGCAAGGCCGCGAGATCGCGCTAGAAGGACTTGATTTCCTTCTGGCCAAAGCCAAAAGCCCCGATGGCCAACCGGGCTTTGTCCATACGCTGGCGCATGACGGCAACATCCTGGATCCGCGACGCGACACCTATGACCACGCATTTGTGATACTGGCGCTGGCGAGCGCCTATGCGCTGGATCGCGATGCCCAGATACGCGCCGAAATCGACGCGCTGTGTTGCTATCTCGATGCCGAACTGCGTTCGCCGCATGGTGGCTTCCTCGAGGGATCGCCGGCGTCGATGCCGCGTCGGCAAAATCCGCAGATGCATTTGTTCGAGGCGATGATCGCCGCCTTCGACGCCACCCACGACACAGTGTTCCAGAATCGCGCGGGCGATTTCTTCGCGCTGTTCCTGGCAAATCTCTACGACAAGCAGAAACAGGTGCTCGGCGAATATTTCGAGGACGACTGGTCGAAGATCGAGCCGGTCAGCGTCGAACCTGGGCATCACGCGGAATGGGTCTGGCTGCTGAAGGGATTTGAGCGCATTACCGGGTGTCCGACGGGGCGCTATCGTGGCGAGTTGCTCAATTCTGCACTGCGTTACCGTGACGATGCGGGCTGCTTGATCGACGAGGGCGACGCCAACGGCAATATCAGACGGTACAGCCGACGGTGCTGGCCACAGGCCGAAATCGCGAAAGCATGGATCGCGCAAGCCGAGTCAGGCGAGGCAGGTGCCGCTGACGAGGCACGAGCCGCCCTGGTGCGCCTTGAGCGGCATTACCTCAGCCATCCCGTCGCCGGCGGCTGGTACGATGCATTCGATGGCGAAGGCCGGTCGACGGTTGCCACGATCCCTGCGTCATCGTTTTATCACGTGCTCTGCGCGGCTTCGGAAGCGGAAGCGGTACTCGGCTAAAACGCAAACGTGCGCTTACCGTGCTTTGGTCGTTTTCTATGCCACTGGTTCTATACCACCTGGATCAAAGCCGACTTTGCAAATCCGAGTAACCGCGAACCGCCGAATCAAATATTATTTGATCGACTGCGGATGGTTCCGGCCCGTTTCTCTTTCGCGTTGCCGTTCGCCGCGTTTGCGGTTGTCACGTAACCGTTGCGTTCCCATGCCTCCATCACATGATCGTTCGGCCGCCCATGAACAAAGCAG
Source organism: Bradyrhizobium sp. (assembly GCA_018971675.1). Classification (GTDB taxonomy): domain Bacteria; phylum Pseudomonadota; class Alphaproteobacteria; order Rhizobiales; family Xanthobacteraceae; genus Bradyrhizobium. Next base: position 6,447 of record JAGXAF010000170.1, on the reverse strand, counting down.
CAGGGTTGAGCGCCTTTCAACGAGAGCGCATCAGGAAACAGCATCGAAAGGCCGCGGGCCCGATCCTGGACAGGGCGTTGAAGCTCCATCAGGCCGGCATTGCGAGAGAGGCGCAGGCCCTTTGCCTGCAAGTGCTGGAAAACCTGCCCGATCATTTCGATGCGCTGCATCTGCTGGGCCTTTCGAAATCGGACACCGGTGAGCTTGTGGAGGCAGAGACCATCTTGCAACGGGCGCTGCAGGTCAACCCGAAGTCAGCCGAACTGCTCAGCAATCTGGGCGTGGTGCAGTCCGACATGGGGCAGATCGAGAAGGCTCGCGCGAGTTACGAGAAGGCTATAGCGCTGCGTCCCAACTCCCCGGTTGCGCTCAACAATCTCGGCAATGCGCTGTTCAAGCTGAACCTTCCCGAGCGTGCGATTCAGGTCTTCGATAGGGCACTGTCGTACAAGCCTGATTATATCGACGCCATTTATAATCGGGGCAACGCCTTACTGTTTGCCAGGCGGCTGGATGAGGCATTGGCAACATTCGAACGCGTCATCCAGATGAAGCCGCTCTATGCCCTGGCCTATAACGGAAGGGGCCTGACCTTTCTCGAGCTGAAGCGCTTCGATGAGGCGATGGCGGATTTCGACCATGCGCTTCGGCTCAAGCCCGATTTTCCACAGGCGCTGGCCAATCGCGCCCGCGCGCTCGGGGAGATTGGCGATATAGATGGCGCATTGGAGCACTATGGCAAGGCGCGCGCCATCGCCCCCGATCTGGAAGCCGCGCTGCTCGGCCACGCCCGGCTGGTGACCAGCTTTGGCAGGCTGTCTGAAGCAATGGACATTTGCCGGAGAGCCGTCCGCAACGATCCGCGGTCGGTCGAGGCGCTCACGGCTCTTGCCCAATGTGTAGTGCATCAAGGCAAGATCGATGAAGCGATCGAGTTGTACGATCGGGCGTTGGCTATGCAGCCCGACCATGAGGGCACCATCACCAGGAAGATCTTCGCGCTCGATTTCCACCCGCGCGCGGAATTTCCAGAGCATCAGCAGGTTCGCAGGGAATGGTGGGTTCAGATCGGATCCAAGGTTCCCAAGATACCTGCGGAGCGATTGCAGAATGTCCGCGACCCCGATCGCCGGCTGAGGGTCGGCTATGTGTCGGCCGACTTCAGGGATCATTCCGCGGCGTTTGTGTTCGGACCCGTGTTGCGCAATCATGACAAGTCGGTCGTCGAAATCTTCTGTTATTCATGCACCAGCCTGCGCGATGCCGTGACCGACGATTTCCAGCGCGTCGCCGACAAATGGGTCGAGGCCTGGCGCCTGACCGACAATGATCTCACCGAACAGATCATATCCGACCGGATCGACATTCTCGTCGATCTGTCGGGCTTCACCGGGGGACATCGTCTGCGGGTATTTGCCCGCAAGCCTGCACCGATCCAGGTGACGGCATGGGGGCACGCCACCGGAGACGGCATGCCGGAAATCGATTACATGTTCTCCGACCCGGTCTCGACGCCGGCCGAAGTGCGTCATCTGTTCGCCGAGAAGATCTACGATCTGCCTTGCCTGATCACGATCGACGCGCCGCCCGCGGCATTCCAGCCGGCGTTGCGGCCGCCGTGCGTTGCTAACGGCTATGTCACCTTCGGGGTGTTCAACCGGGTGGACAAGATTTCGGACGACGCCGTCAGGGTCTGGTCCGGAATTCTCCAGGCGGTGCCGAATTCGAGACTGACAATCAAGCATGGCGCGCTCGGCGACGACGCGGTGCGTCGGCTGCTGGTGGAACGTTTTGCCGCTCACGGCGTGATGCCCGATCGAATTTTGTGCCTGGGATCGACAAACCGTCTCAAGCATCTGGAAGCGTATTCCGGTGTCGATATCTGCCTGGACCCATTCCCGATGAACGGCGGCGTCAGCACTTGGGAGGCGCTGCAGGCCGGCGTTCCCGTTCTGGCCAAGCTCGGCAACAGCAACGCCAGCCGCGCCGCCGGCGCCATTCTGTGTTCTGTCGGTCTGCACGACTGGGTCACCGACAGTGAAGCCCAATATGCCGAGCGGGCGATCAAATATGCCTCGCGCCCCGATTATTTGGGCGAGCTGCGCGCCGGGCTGTCCGCCAGGGTTCTAGCAAGCCCATCGGGCAATACCGGGAACTACACGAGGGCAGTCGAAGCGGCGTATCGGGCGATCTGGCAGGAATACTGCACGAAGCGCGCGGGAGACGTGGTGACGTCTTGACCGTCCCTTTCAATGCGGTGCCGCCGAGCGCGGTGCGGCTTTGCCGAGGGCTGCGGCCATCGCCGAGATCAACGGCTTCATGAAGTAAGCTTCATTGGCAGGCGTGATGTCGGTGCGCAGGCCATACGACCTGAGCTCGTCGGATACCACCGGCCCGACCGCGGCGATTGTCGTATGGGCCAGCCCCTCACGTAGTTGCGCTTCGCAGCCGTGTGATCTGGCAACCCCGATCAGGCGGCGAACCTGGCCTGAACTTGTCAATGCAATGACGTCGATGCGGCTTTGCGCCATCTCTTCGATGGCGGTGACGATATTGGCATCGGCCGCACGCGCGTCGTAGACGTAAGGCAATACGGTTTCGACATCGGCGCCTTGCGCCGTGATCGCCCCGATCAGCTTGCCGTGGTCCTTGTCCGGATAAAGCTGCAAGCCGACGCGATGGCCCGACAGATCGACACGCGACAGCATCTCGGCGATGCCTTCGGACGTCGGCTTTTCCGCGGTGACCTGCGGCTCAAGTCCAATCTCGCGCAGTGCCCTGCCGGGCTTCGGCCCTCGCGCGAATTTTCGTGCCTTGCCGAGTGCGGCGACGAAGTCATTCTCGACGTCGATCCGTCGCCCGATTTTCATCAGTCGCCGCAATCCTTCGCCGGTCAACAGCACCAGATCGTCGCACGGCGTCTCGATGAAACGCCTGATCCACTCCTCGATCGGCGCTGCGTCCGGTGCGTCCTGGATGGTGAACATCGGACATTGCAATACGTCCGCGCCTTGTTCGGCCAGCAGGCGGGAGAACTGCGCTTCTTCGCGCGTTTCCATGATGAGAATGCGATAGCCGTTCAGTTTGTCCGCCATGAGCTTTTTCTGGTACGACCTTGCTCCACGTGAACCGCTCCAGGGCCAATCGTGTCCGTCTGTTCATCTTGACCCTTCAGCCGGGATTGGCGCAAGACGGTTCGCAGGTGATAGGGCAGGGCCGCGATTCCAGACTCTGATCTTTCTCGGGAAGTCGAACTCCGAAACCAGAACTCTCCGAAACCAGAACTCCATGTCCGACCATCAATTCGTCCTGACGCTATCCTGCACCGACCGCCCCGGCATCGTTTCCGCAGTGTCGACGTTTCTGGTCCATAACGGGCAGAACATCCTCGACGCCCAGCAGTTCAATGACGTCGAGACCAGGCATTTTTTCATGCGGGTGGTATTCAACGCGGTTGATCTTGCGGTCAATTTGCCAACCCTGCAGACCGGATTTACGGCGATCGCCGAACGCTTCGGCATGGAGTGGCAGATGCGCGACCGTGCCACGCCCCGCCGGGTGATGCTGCTGGCCTCGAAATCCGATCACTGCCTCGCCGATATCCTCTATCGCTGGCGCACCGGCGAGTTGGTGATGATTCCGACAGCAATCGTTTCCAACTATCCGCGGGAAACCTACCAGAATCTCGATTTCGGCGAGATCCCGTTCCATTTCCTGCCCGTCACAAAGGACACGAAGCGCGAGCAGGAGACCGCGATCTGGGATCTGGTCGGCCAGACCGAGACCGATCTGGTGGTGCTGGCGCGCTACATGCAGATCCTGTCAGATGAGATGTCGGCAAAACTGTCCGGGCGCTGCATCAACATCCATCACTCGTTCCTGCCGGGCTTCAAGGGCGCGCGGCCCTATCACCAGGCTCATGAACGTGGCGTCAAATTGATCGGTGCTACCGCCCACTACGTCACCAGCGCGCTCGACGAAGGGCCGATCATCGACCAGGATGTCGAGCACATTAGCCACCGCGATACGCCGGAAGACCTTGTTCGCAAAGGACGCGATATCGAACGTCGGGTGCTGGCGCGGGCAGTGCGCCACCATCTCGAGGATCGCGTGTTACTCAATGGCCGCAAAACCGTGGTGTTCATGGGCTAGGCCCGAACGCGCTCAATGCACGGCGCTGAGTCCGGACGACGATGTCGTGGGATTGGTGGCATCGTCCCTGACCGCGGGTTCCAGCCGCTTGCGTTCTCGCTCTTTCATGAACTCATCGTATTTCGCCGTGCCGGGCCGCGGTGGGGCGTCCGCCGGCAAGCCGCCGAGCCATTGCGGGACATAGTCCGCCATCCCGTCCGCGAGCTTTTCATTGATCGTTCCGCAGCCGCTCAGGCCGCCCGCGAGGAACGCGAGAGCAGCGACGACGACAAGATGACGGTAACGAACTGGCATTGCGAAGTCTCTTAAGCCTGTACTCGGCAAAATGGCATGCTTGTCGCGGCCACGGTTGGTCGGATGAGAATACGGTGAATTGCGAGATGGCGTTAGATGAAGTTCATGGTAGTTTAATACCGCGAACGATCGCAGCCCGATGGTGTGAAGTGCCTTTCGAAAACGTCGCGATCGTGAGGCATGGCGCGCTGGCCGGTCGGGTGCACCTTGGTCGTGATTGACAACGCCGTGTGAGTGGGACGCCATGGCCAGCCAGGGCTGAACGATCCGGGTCATGGTACGGCAGGGCCGGGGACCCGGTTCGAAGCACGAAGCGATGGGAGGGATATGTCCATGTCGATCTGCACCATGCCGTTGTCGCGCGCTGCAATCGCCGCGGCATTGTTGGGGGCGCTCGCGCCCGCGTCGGCGCAGGAGACCGTCAAGATCGGCCTCATATTGCCGATGACCGGTGGCCAAGCGTCGACTGGCAAGCAGATCGACAATGCAGTCAAGCTGTACATGCAGCAGAACGGCGACACCGTCGCTGGCAGGAAGGTCGAGATCATCCTGAAGGACGACGCGACCCTGCCCGACAACACCAAGCGAATCGCGCAGGAGCTGATCGTCAACGACAAGGTCAATTTCATCGCCGGCTTCGGCATCACCCCGGCAGCCTTTGCCGCGGCCCCGCTCGCGACACAGGCCAAGATCCCGGAAGTGGTGATGGCCGCGGGCACCTCGATCATCACCGAGCGCTCGCCGTATATCGTGCGCACAAGTTTTACCTTGGCGCAGTCGTCCACCATCATCGGTGATTGGGCGGTCAAGAACGGCATCAAGAGGGTCGCGACGCTGACCTCCGACTATGCGCCCGGCAATGACGCGCTGAACTTCTTCAAGGAGCATTTCACCGCCGGCGGCGGCCAGATCGTCGAGGAGGTCAAGGTACCGCTGGCCAATCCCGACTTCTCGCCGTTCCTGCAGCGCATGAAGGATGCCAGGCCCGACGCCATGTTTGTGTTCGTTCCCGCCGGCCAGGGCGGCAACTTCATGAAGCAGTATGCCGAGCGCGGTCTGGACAAGACGGGTATCAAGGTGATCGGCCCCGGCGACGTGATGGATGACGATCTGCTCAACGGCATGGGTGACGCCGCGCTCGGCACCGTCACCGCCCATATCTATTCCGCGGCCCACCCGTCGCAGACGAACAAGGATTTCGTCACCGCCTACAAGAAGGCTTTCAACTCGCGCCCCGGCTTCATGGCGGTGGGCGGTTATGACGGCATTCATCTGATCTATGCTGCGCTGAAGAAAACCGGCGGCAAGACGGATGGCGACGCCCTGATCGCGGCCATGAAGGGCATGAAATGGGAAAGTCCGCGTGGTCCGATCTCGATTGATCCGGAAACCCGGGACATCGTGCAGAATGTCTACATCCGCAAGGTCGAGAAGGTCGACGGCGAACTCTACAATGTCGAGTTCCAGACGTTCGAGGCCGTCAAGGATCCCGGCAAGACCAAGAAGTGACCGGATAGAGGTCACGCTTCGTCTCGTTCGTCTGAATGCGTCATGCCCGGCACAAGCCCGGCCACAACGATGTCGTAGCTTTCGTGTCGTTCTAGTTCGCTTGCTGATTTTCTTTGGTTGTCCATGACCGCAGTTCTCACCAACCTGTTCGACGGCGTTGCCTATGGCATGTTGCTGTTCGTGCTGGCCTGCGGTTTGGCGGTGACGCTCGGCCTGATGAACTTCGTCAATCTCGCCCACGGTTCGTTCGCGATGGCGGGCGGATATGTCTGCGCCGTTCTGGTCAATCAGGCCGGTTGGCCGTTCTTCCTCGGGCTGCCGCTGGCGTTTGTCGCGAGCGCCATGATCGGTGCGCTGTTCGAGCGATCGCTGTACCGGCATCTCTACACGAGAGGCCATCTCGATCAGGTGCTGTTCTCGATCGGTCTCGTGTTCATGTCGGTCGCCGCCGTCGACTACGTCATGGGATCGTCGCGGGTTTTCATCAGGCTG
>JAGXAF010000169.1 GCA_018971675.1 Bradyrhizobium sp. | reverse complement strand
AGTCAGCATGAACTGGTCGACGTTCTCGAAAAGATCGTGCGCGCCGTCGAAGACCCGGGATTCGACCCGGAACTACCGCTCGATATGCGCGGCACGACCTACGAGATCAAGGTATGGTCGATGCTTCGCGCGCTGCCGATCGGCGAGACGATAAGCTACGGCGCGATCGCCGCCCAGCTCGGCACTCGCGACGCCCGTGACGTGACCAAGGCAATCGCGTCCAATCCGATCGCTGTGCTCATACCATGCCATCGCGTCATCAAGAAGGACGGATCAATCTCGGGCTATCGCTGGGGCGTCAAACGCAAGCGCGAGTTGCTGGCACGCGAGCGACGGGTCAAGTCTCTCCCGACTTCATTCAAAGGGAGATGAATAAGAAGGCGTTCGGGCCTGTTCTCGAGGACAGGGCGATTAGGCAGAGATCGTAGTCGCGAGACTCTGATGATCACAAGCAACCTGATAGATGCACCACAGTATCGGCCGTGCTTCGGCCCGGATCTGCTTCAGGCGTCAGCCGTCGGAACACCACGACCCCTGATCATCAATAAAATTGATCTCCGAGCACAGAATTTCTTATTCAGCTTGAACGGGATTTTGCCTTGAAATAGATGCACTTGACATACCGCTTCAGGTCGGTTTCACTTACCTTCGTACACTGTCCGTTCTGTGGATTACCCCGCCCGAAAATGAAGCAGCGCGCGCTGCGGGATGGACCGTGGCGGCGCTTCTGCATGCCCGCGGTTTCGCGCCGACGATCAAAAACGCTGCCAAGCGGCGACCAAGAAACGACTGATTGAGGAGACGAAACGATGGAGTGGCGCCATCAGCCACTACTTCCCGCCGAGCACGCAGCCGCTGGTGCGAGCCAGATCGGCGTGGTGGTCTATGATGACGGCCTTGTCAGGGATGCCCTCATCACTCGATGCGCAACTGATCTGGCCGCGTCGGGCTACCGGCTGGGCGGCATCGTGCAGTCAAATGCGCACCGGCCTGGCCGGCGGCGATGCGATATGTATGTGAAGGACCTGTTGGGCGGTGACGAAGTCAAGATCTCGTTCGATCGTGGCAACGAAGCGAGGGGCTGCCGGCTTGATCCGGACGCTTTCGCCCGCATCGACGGATGGATCGAGCGTGCGGTGCTTGAGCATGTCGAACTGCTGGTCATCAATAAGTTTGGCAGGGAAGAGGCAAATGGCCGGGGCCTGCGAGCGGTCCTTGCCGAGGCCCTGATCGCCGAAATCCCGCTGTTAATCGGTATCTCCACACAAAATCTGCCTGACTTTCTGACATTCGTCGGCCATTCGACCACGCATCTGGGGCCTGACGTCGAGGCAATTACGGCTTGGTGCCGAAACGCGATTGAATGTCGAACCCAGCAATTCCAGCTGCGGCTATCGCCCGTGCAAGCATAGGGCGCGACCCGCGAGTAACCAGCTGTTGAGGAACGCAAAATAGCGCCGCACACGCTCCAGAGGCGCGTTTTTCCCAGAACAGACCCGCTTAAGCGCCCGCCAGGCGGGTCGACAGCCAGCCGCCGACCGGGGTCTCCTCGAAATCGCCGGAGCTGACACCCCCGAGGTCCTCGAGATGGAGGTCCGTCATCAGCACTTCAAGGCGATCAGCGTGCGAAGGAAGGTAGAATCGCCATCGAAAAACCGATACGCTTGGAGCCGCGCGGATTCCGCGCCCCGGGGGACGCAAAACAGGTGAAGAGACGCGATGGATGATAAAAAGATCCTCCAAAATGCGAACCGCAGCGCTACTCAAGCGGGCATGATCGCGCTCGCGTTTCTGGATTTTGCAACCAAGCTTATCCAGCATGTCCGCAGCGGACTTCCGCTTGACGATGCTTCTCTTGCCACGCTCCGCGACAACTGCATCCGCAATTTGAAGAACTCCACGATGAGCGGGATGTCTTTGGAGGAAGAGGCCGAAACCTTGCGGCAGGCTGTCGAAAATGCGGAAAAACTGCTCGATGGAGCGATAGCGGGGGGAATGCAACCCTAAGTACCCGCCCGGTTTCGCCCCCAATGCCGTTTGGCAGACACGCCGGAATGATTCAGGGTCATTAATTTGAATTTGGCGAGCCGGCACGCCCCGCTGACGCAGTCCGCCGTGAAATAGTGCTTGACTTCCAAAGGCCTTGCAAGGCTTGCTCCGCCTCACGGCCTGCGCGTTCGCGCTGTGTCCTATCTCCATGGCAATGCTCTAAAATCAGTTGTTTCGTGAGGTTCCTACGATGTCGCAATCGCGTCCGGTATCCATTAGCAGCACGTTCGAGGCCGAGCGCAACTCGCTTGAAGACTTTGCCGCCGAACGCGCCCGCGGCTTCGTCGGCAGACAGGCGGTCATCGAGCGTCTTACCGGCCTCTGTCTCTCCCCTGCGCAAGAGGACACCCCGTGGGGCATCTGCGTCACCGGCGAGCCGGGTTCGGGCAAAAGCGCCCTGTTCGGCGAGCTGCTCCGCCGCGTGAAGGATACCGACGCTTTCGTTCTCGCGCATGCCGCCGGCGCCAGCCCGCAAGCATCATCGGTCGATGCGATGCTGCGGCGCTGGATCGTTGAACTCGGCAGCGCGCTCGACGTTGGCGACGTTGACCTCGCCGAGAATGTCGAACCCGAGACCGTCGAACTGGCCTTCGCCTCGTTGCTCGGCCGGATGGCGTTGCAGCGTCGCGTCATCGTCCTGATCGACGCGCTCGACCAGTTCAAAAAGACCACGCGCGGAAGGTTTACGACCTGGCCGCCCCGGCTATGGCCGGACAACGCGCGGTTTGTCGCAACCGCCACTCCCGGCGGGGCCTCCAAAGCGTTGGCCGGGCGCCCGGGAATGGAAGCATTGTCGCTGCCGCCGCTGGACGCTACCGAGGCAATTGGCATCATCGAGAGCATAGCCAATCGTCATCAACGCAAGCTCGAAACCCCGGTGATCGATGCGCTGCTGGCGAAGAAGCACGCGGGCGAGCCCGCATGGGGCAGCCCGCTGTGGCTGGTGCTCGCCGTCGGGGAACTCACCGCTCTCGATGCCGATGATCCTGGCCGCACGATGGTCGGTGCCGTCGGCGACATGCCAGGCGATATTTCCCTACTCTATCGCGCAACGTTCGATCGCGCAGCTGAACGGTTGGGCGCTGCCGCGCCGGCGTTTGTCGGCCTCATCGCCCTGAGCCGCACCGGATGGCGCGAGAGCGATCTTCGGCAATTGCTGCCGCAGGTAAGCGGCGAGCCCTGGGACGAATCGCACTTCGCCGCGCTGCGCCGGCTGTTCCGCGGCCAGATACGCCAGCGCGGCGATCTCGCGCAATGGGATTTCAACCACGAGCAGATGCGCGCCGCCGCTCACTCGCGGCTCGCGGGGCTGCGTCTTTCCAAGCCGCAACTGCACCTGTTGATTGCCGATCACCTTCTGACGCTCGCGGCGGGCGACCCGCTGCGCACAACTGAAACCATGGTCCACCTGCTGGCGAGCAAGGACGATATCCGCGCTGCCCGGTACTATGGCGATTCATCGTTAAGCGGGACAGAGGTACAAGGCGCTACGCGCGCGCTCGCCGATGCCCTGATCGCGCCGCCGACGGGCACTCCGGCGAGTGCAGCACGAGACATATGTCGTCTGCTCGATATCCCCGACAGTTCTGTCCGCGCCGTGGTGGCCGAGCGTTTCCTCTTCAATCTCGCCGATACGATTGAACAACATGTCCCCTTCGACGCCCGCTTGATCGTCTTGAACTCGATTAAACAGGCGTTCGAGCAACTGCTTGGCACCGAATCCGGCAACGCGGGCTGGCAGCGCGATTTGTCGGTGGCGTGCGATCGTATCGGTGACGCGCTGGCGACGCAGGGCAATCTGCCCGAGGCGCTGAAATCCTTTCGCGACGGCCTCGCGATCAGGGAAAAGCTGGCGCAGGCGGACGCCGGCAACGCCGACCGGCAGCGCGATCTGGCGGCGGCGCACGAGAAAATCGGCGACATGCTGATGGCGCAGGGCAATCTGCCCCAGGCGCTGACATCCTTCCGCGACGCCCAGGCGATCAGAGAAAAGCTGGCGCGCACCGACGCAGACAACGCCGACTGGCAGCACGATCTGGCAACGGCGCACGAGAAGGTCGGCGACGTGCTGATGGCGCAGGGCAATCTGCCCCAGGCGCTGATAGCCTTCCGCGACCGGTTCACGATTGCCGATCGGCTCGCGGACGCCCATCCCACCGCTGACCGAGACCGCCATGTATCCGTAGCCTATGATCGCATCGGCGACGTGCTGATGGCGCAGGGCAATCTGGACGAGGCGCTGAAGTCCTTCAACCACGGACTGGCGATCCGGGAACGGCTGGCTGAGGCCGACCACGACAACCCTGCCTGGCAGCGCGGTTTGTCGATGTCTCACGACCGTGTCGGCGACGTGCTGGTGGCGCAGGGCAATCTGGACGAGGCGCTGAAATCCTACCGCAGCGAACTCGCGATCGCCGACGGATTGGCCAAGAACGACCCCGGCAATGCCGGCCGGCAGCGCGACCTGTCGGTGTCCCACTCCAAGGTTGGCGACGTGCTGGTGGCGCAGGGCACTCTGCCAGAGGCGCTGAAATCCTTCAGCAGCGCGCTGTTGATCAGAGAGCGGCTGGCCCGCCTTGACCCCGACAACGTCGATTGGCAACGCGGCCTGTCCGTGTCGCACGATCGTATGGGCGACGTGCAGATGGCCCAGGACAATCTGGAGGAGGCGCTGAAAGCCTTCAACGACCAGCTCGCCATTGCCGAACGGCTGGCCCGCGCCGACCCCGGCAACCCCGGCTTGCAACGCGATCTATCGGTGTCGCACGAGAAGGTTGGCGACGTACTGGTGGCGCAGAGCAAAATGGACGAGGCCCTGAAATCCTTCAACGACGCGCTGGCGATCAGGGAACGGCTGGCGCAGGCCGACCCGAGCAACGTGAACTGGCAGCGCGGTTTGTCGGTGTCGTATGATTGCGTTGGCGACGTGCAGATGGCGCTGGGCAACCTGCCCGAGGCGCTGAAATCCTTCCGCTACGGGCTGGGGATAAGGGAACGGCTGGCGCGCACCGACCCCGGCAACGCCGGCTGGCAGCGCGATCTGTCCGTATCCTATGACCGCGTCGGCGAAGTGCTGGAGGCGCAGGGCAAGCTGCCCGAGGCGCTGAAATCCTACAATGAGGGGCTGGCGATTGCCGACCGGCTGGCAAGCGCCCAGCCCGACAACGCCGACTGGCAGCGCACTCTTGCCATAGGCTATGGGCATCTTGGCGACGTCTATCGTCGTGCCAATGATGCCGAAAAGGCAGAGGCCGCATTGCGAGAGGGACAAGCCATCATGCAGCGGGTGGTCGAGATCCAGCCGGGCAATGCCGGCTGGAAGAAAGACCTCGACTGGTTCGACGAACAAGTGTCGACCTGGGAGAAAGAATAGCCGCTCCGCGCAGCTGCGAGGGAACCGGGAGAACGTCGACGCGCGACGCGACGTTCTCATCCGGCCGGCTGCGGACCTTGCCGCCGACTCTGATTGCCATCCCCAACCGATGCCTGCCAGAAACTAAACGAAACTAAATTCGTATGAACGCAGCGCGCCTTGCGGAAGGCGTCCCGTTGCACGTTAGGTATATATCTGATATGCATTTTCAGACATATCTGATGTGCAGATGTGAATTTGCACTCGGTATCGCCAGCAGAGAAATGGCGGCTGACCGGGGCAAGTAACAGGGGAAACGAAATGGCCGATTATGCGAATGCCAGCATTGTAGTCGAAACCGTGGCGCCACCGGACATGGGAGCGGCGCTGGCGGACGATGCCGCCAAGAAAGCCACATACGGCGCTATTCACCTACTCATTCGCGGTTTTCTATGCACGCCCTTCCTGGCCTATGGAGCCTGTGTGGTGTTCGCGATGGTCGCCACCGGCATACCGCTTGCCGTGGCGGGATTGGTCTTCCCGGCGGGTTACGTCACGCTGAGCTTCCTCGGCCTGGAGATGGCGACCGGCAGCTTCGCGACGATGCCCATCGGCATGTACGCCGGAACGGTTACGCCGGCTCAGGTCATTCGCAACTGGTTCTGGACCATGGTGGGCAACCTGCTCGGCGGCATATTCTTCGCCTGGCTGCTCTGGTTCTCAACGACCCGAGGCGGAACCGTCCCCATCCCGCCGAACAGTCTTCTCACCGTCATCGCCCATACCGCCGAGCACAAGGCCTCGTATATCCAACAAGGCGCCATCGGCTGGTGCGCCGCCATTGGCATGGGGGTGCTTTGTAACTGGCTGGTGAGCTTGGGGTCTGTCATGTCCAAGGCCACGCGGAGCACCGTGGGCCGGATAATCCTGATGTGGGTCCCGATCGGGATGTTCTTTGCACTCGGCTTCGAGCACACCGTGGTCAACATGTGGCTGTTCCCGACCGGTATCCTCGCCGGTGCCCATGTGAGCATCTATGATTGGTGGGTGTGGAACCAGATCCCGGTCACCATCGGCAACATCCTCGGTGCGATGGTTCTAAACGGCACCCTGTGGTATTACACGCATACACTGCAGGAGAAGAACGGCAGCAGCAGCAGCAGCAGCGGTTCGCTCGCGCGGCCTGCTCGGGCGTAAGCCCGACGTACGGAACGACATCGCAACGACATCAGGGGCGCGATGCGCCCCTGATTGATTCCATCGGTTACGTAGGTCGATCTGCGATCCATCACCGCAACAACGCTGCGTTTGCGGGTTACCCGGCTCCGAAGTTCGGGCCCGGAGCGTTCAAGGCCGTTTCCGTTCCGATGGAATCAGAACGGGGCTCTAAATTAGATTCTTGTTTTGACGCGTTTTCTTTACGCGAACCGGTATCCACTTCGCTCGAAAACGCTCTAAGGATCTTGCGCGCGACAAAGCTGACGATCGCCGGCATGCCGGCCCCCTTTACAATCGCCCCTTTAAACCCTCGATAAACCATCAGAAAGGGTCACCGCGCAGTGGGCGGTGGCCCGGACTTGGTCACGCCCAAGCCAGGTATACGGCTCGGGCAGACAGCGCCTCGGCATCGGTGTAGCGCCCATAAAACGGATGTCTGTGTGTATATATTTCATTTTGTGTCTATATATTTCTTGATGCGTGGCCTAAAGTAGCACATAGTGAGGGGAACGCTGGGCGGGGGCCGTTTTCCCACCCGAGGAAAGCGGACGAAATCGCTGATGCTGCGCAAGGGTCGCCGCGAAGCGCATGATGCCGAGGAGGATGGTCGCATCGGCCACGCGGCGTAGTGGCCGTCACGATGAAGGAAAGAAGCGGAGCTTACCCGTTGGTGCAAGCGCGGTGAGCCGGCAATTAAAATACCCCAGCAAATAATACCTTTTTTTGTAGGAGCTGCCGTGAGAATTCCAGTTGTCGAGGCTAAACTTCCGGTTGCCGATGCTCATGCGGCGACTGAGCCGCCGGGTAATACCAGGGTTTTGTGGATATCATCCTTGGCGTTTACGCTCGGTTTTGCGGTTTGGGGGATGTTTGCCGCTCTCGCCCCCTTCCTGATCAAATGGTACGACTTCACCGTCAGCCAGGTTCTGATCCTGGCCGCGATGGAGCCGTTTTTCGCTGCCGCCGTCAGCATCCCGCTCGGGATCTGGACCGACAAGTTCGGCGGCC
>JAGXAF010000168.1 GCA_018971675.1 Bradyrhizobium sp. | reverse complement strand
TCATGGCCGTCGGAGGAGGCGATCAGTTGCGCCACCTGCGGCGCGAGGAAACGTTCGAGCCGGCGCGAGCGCTCGATCTCGGCGAGCTGCTTCTCGACCCGCTCCTCCAGCGATCTGTTCCAGTTCTTGAGCTGGTCGGCCTGCTGCTGCACCGTGGAGTGCGCGGTCTGCAATTCGCGGCCCTTCTGGTCCACTTCGGAAAACAGCCGGGCGTTGCGCATCGCCAGCACCGATTGGTGGGCGAAGGTGCGCATCAGCCCGATCAGATTGGGCGAGAATTCGCCGGTCGCCCGGCGCAGCGCCACCAGCGATCCCAGCACGCCCTGCTGGTCGACGAGCGGCACCACCAGCACCGAATGAAAGCCGGCCCCGATCACGACGTCGCGCAGCCGCAAATCGGTGGCGGCGGCCAGATCAGGGATCGAGATCGGCTCGCCCTTGGTCGCGGCCTCGCCGAGCAGGCTGGTCTTCTCGTCGACCGCGAGATGCTCACCCTCGACGCTCTTGTCGATGCCGTTCGCTTCGGCGAGGTTGAAGGTGCGGCTACCGGCATCGTAGCCATAGATCAATACCGCGTCGGCATGGGTGATTTCGAGCGCGCGGGCGGCGACCGTCGGCAGCACCGCGTTGAGATCAAGCGAGGAGGAGACCGCGCGGCCGACTTCCTCGAGCACCTTGAGCTCGTTGACCGATTGCGCGAGGTCGCGGGTGCGCTCCTCGACCTTGGCTTCGAGCACGGAATAGGTCTCGGCGAGCTGTCCGGCCATACTGTTGAACTGCTCCGCCAGTTCCTCCAGCTCGTCGGCGGTGTGGACGTCGATGCGCTGGCTGAAATCGCCGGCGCCAAGCCGCCTTGCGCCGGCGCGCAGCGCGGTGATCGGGATCAGCATCCGCCGCGCCAGCAGCGTGCCCGCGAGGATCGCGACCGCAAGGCCGAGCGCGATCAGGAGCGCGATCCGCATCAACTGGTCGCGGATCGGCGCCAGCGCCTGCGCGGTGGGCTGCTCGAAGAACACGTGCCAGCCGAGTTTCGGCACGGCGCTGGTCGCGGTCAGCACCGCATGACCCTCGGCATCGCTGCCCGACGATGGCGGCTGGCGGTGCTGGCCCATCACGGCAGCGACCTGCGGCAAGGTCGAGAGATCCTTGCCGATCTCGGGCCCTGCGGCGGAGGTCGCCAGCACCCTGCCCCGGGAATCCACGACATAGGCGGAGGTGGCCTTGCCGACCTGGACGTCGCCGAGGAAGTCCGACACGAAGCGCAGGTCGATATCGGCCACCGTGACGCCGGCATTGAAGCCGGATTGCGCAACCGAGATCGACAGCGCCGGCCGCTCGTCCCTGAAGTCGGCGGGCGAGAAGCTGACGCCGTGGGCGACGGCGTCGGTGAAGCGCACGTCACGGGAGAAATCCCCGAGCCCGCCGCTCGCAACCGAAACGCGGGACAGCCGCAGCGTCTCGCGGCCGTTGCCGTCGAGCAGCGTGAGCTGGCTGACGGCGGGCACGTCGTTGAGCAGTTGGGCATAGTCGGCGCGGTGTTGCTCGATGGTGACGGCGCTGGCGCGCGTCACCCAGCTGATCTGCCGTTCGAGGTCGGAGACCGATTGCTCGATGCGCCTGGCGGTCGCCTCGGCCTTTTCCGACATCGCATCGGTCAGCGTGGTCCTGGTGGCGCGGTAGCTGATCCAGGTTTCCAGCGCACCGTTGACGGCCAGCACGAACACTACGAGGCCGACCAGCGCGAGTACGTATTTGGCGAACAGGCCCCCGCGCGTGAACCGGACCTTGTCCCTGACCTCGATCATCCAGACCCTCGGAAGCAGCCGGCTGCTGCGGCCGTGTTATGCGTTCCCGGCCATCCCGGCCGTGATCAGTCTAGCATCATTCGGCTCGCCCGGGCCGGACCGTTGCCGGCGTGGTTAGCGTCCGCCATCGCTGTCAGGGGCCGGCGGCGCTGGGGTCTGGCCCTGCCGCAGTCCCTGCCGGATCAGGTCGCCCAGGGTCTGCCCGAGACTGCCGCCGAGTTGGTCGAGGCCGCCGCCCGTCGTCGATCCGTTGTTATTTTCCGGCACGCTCGCATTGGGCGGATTTCCGTTCGGCATGTTGCCGCCCAACCCGCCGAGCGCGCCGTTTGGCCCGAACAGGCCCTTGCCCATTTCCTTCAGCCTGGCATAGGCGGCGTCCGGATTGTCCAGCATGCCGGCGACGTCAGGGTAGATGCGCGGCTGATCCCACGGGCCGTCGATCACCACGGGGATGCCGAGCCCGACCGGATCGGTGGCGCGCCCCTGGCCTTCGGTGGTCATCACCAGTTTCGGCTCGACCCGCAGCGCCAGCGATTTCTCGCCGAGATCCACCGTGCCGGCGCCGGTCACGCTCACCAGCGGGCCGACCAGATTGATGTCGTTGGTGGTGGCCTTGCCCCGTTCGATGCGGAACGAGGCGGAGAGCTGGGAAAGGTCGGTGGCCTGTTGCCCGTTCTCCTGCCAACCCGACAGCATGCCCAAGGTCAGCGCGCGGACCATCCCGGCGACGCTAACGCCGCGGATCGCGCCGTCGCGGAACACCGCCGACACCGTACCGTCGAGGTTCGACATGATCGCGCGCTGGCTTGCGCCGGAGGAACGCACCGCCAGTTTCGCCTGCATCTTGCCGTCGAGCTTGTCGAAATCGGCAACACTGCGCAGCAGCGGCAAGGCGCGGACGCCGACGAGGTCGGCGCTCAACGTGAAGGCGGGGGTGCTCGCCGAGGCATCGACGGTCAAATCGCCATGGGCCTGGCCGTCATAGGCGCCGAGATTGGAGAACCGGCCTTTCAGCACGCCGTTGGCGAGGGTTGCGTCGATCGCAGCCGGCGCAACATGGGTTTGGCCGAAATTGATTTCGGCAGCGGAAATCTTCGCCTGCAGGTCGACATAGTTCAGTCGACCCAGATTGATCGATGCACTGCTCCATGGCGCGGCGGCAGTGGAGGGGGTGGCTGCAAGCGAGGTCGCAATATCGAGGCGCTGGAAATCGAGGTCGAGCTTCACCAGGGGCTTGCTGGACATGTCCGCGGAGGCCCAGCCGCTGAACGCACCGTCGCCGAGCGTGCCGGTAAGGCCGTTGATCATCACCACCGAGCCGTTGAGCCGGGCCTCGGCCTTCGCCGTCAGTTGGCCTTTCAACAGGCCAGGCGCTTGCAGCGTGAGATCGAACGGGATGTTCTGTCGCGCGATCGGCACCGCCGGCATCGCGGCGTTGATGGCGAATGTGAGCTGGCGGGCGCCGGCGCGGGCGTCGCCCGTCATCTTGACGTTGCGGTCGGCATCGATCACGGCGTCGGCGTTGATGCCTTCGATGCGGTCGTCGACGCGGTCGCGCAGATTGAAAAACGCGATGGTGCCGTCGGTGACCCTCACGCGATTGATCGAGATCGCGCCCGATTCCGTCTCTGCGGAGGACGTCGCGCCGTTCGCCGGCGTATTTTCCGGTCCATCGCGTTCGCGCAGCAGCGGCACCGACAGCACCGGCCGGTCGATTACGAATTCGGTAATGTCAGGGTGGCCCGACCACAGGCTCGAAAGCGTGACCTCGGCCTGCAGGCTGCCGATGGTCAGCCGGCTGCTGCCGTCACGGTTCCCGGGAATCTGCAGGGTGATGTCGTTCAAGGTCACGTGCAGCGACGGCCAGATGCCGATCCTGATGGTGCCGGCCGTCGTCATCCGGTAGCCGGTCGCGCGCTCGACCTGCGTGCGCATCGCCGAGGTCAGGAAATCGGCAGGAACCCCGGCGAACAGCACGAGACCGGCGATAACGACAAGGACAGCGACCGCGGTACCGGTGATTTTCAAGGCTCTCATGGAGACACTCCAGATCCGACAAGCGGCGTCGATGACTGCCCCGCGGTCACCGCACGGGACCGATGGCTTGAGCTTATCTCGGAAAAGGCAACCAGCTCAAAGAAGGCAAAAATAGTCGCGGGTGCTGCAAAGCTATGTGACCTGTGACACACTCCGGTAGCCGTGTATTTTGCTACGCCTGCCATGACGATCTCCGGAAGGTATCACAATGAGCAAACAGGCCGAATTTGCGGTTATTCTGAAGATGAACCCGATGTTTGCGGATCTGGGAGCCGACGAACTGCAGCGGCTGGCCAGCCTTTGCCACACCCAGCAACTGAAGGTGGGCGAGGTGTTGTTCCAGAAAGGCGATGCCGGCGATGCGCTGTTCGGGGTCCGGCGCGGCCAGATCCGGATCGAGACCGGCGCCTCCGATGGCAGCCGGCTGACGCTGAATTTCATGGGGCCGGGCGAATTGTTCGGCGAGGTCGCCGTGCTCGACGGCCAGAGCCGTACCGCCGACGCCATGGCGGGCGAGCCGTCGGAATTGTTCGTGCTGCGGCGCGCCGATTTCCTGTCCTTCCTCGAACGCGAGCCCCGCGTCGCGATCAAGATCATCCAGTTGCTGTGCCAGCGCATCCGCTGGCAGAGCGAACGGATGGAGGAATCCGTGCTGCAGCCATTGCCGATCCGCCTTGCGCGGCGGCTCTGCGCGCTGGCCGATGATTTCGGCTCCGAGGTGCACATTTCGCAGGAACAGCTCGGCGTGTTCGTCGGCGCCGCCCGTGAAAGCGTCAACCGGCAATTGCAGCTCTGGCGCAAGGACGGAATTCTGGATCTGCAGCGCGGCCGCATCCTGCTGCAGAACATGGACAAGCTGACCGCGGTGGCAAGGAACGATTAGGGCGTTTTCGAGCGAAGTGGATACCGGTTCGCGTGAAGAAAACGCGTCAAAACAAGGATCCAGAGCCCCGTTCCGATTGCATCGGAACGGAAAAGGCTCTGGGAATTACTCCGCAGCCTTTCGATTGTCATGGACGGGCGGCTCGCTCTCGGCGTGGGAGACGACGAGTCTCTTGCTCAGGCGCCAGATCAGTGCCCCCAGATCGTCCATCACCATGAACATCGCCGGCACGAATACCAGCGACAGCACGGTAGAGAACAGCAGTCCACCGATCACGGCGAGTGCCATCGGCGAGCGGAATTCGCCGCCGGCGCCGAAGGCCAGTGCCGAGGGCGTCATGCCGGCGACCATCGCGATTGTCGTCATCACGATCGGGCGCGCCCGCTTGCGGCCGGCGTCGATGATCGCCTCGTCGCGCGGTTTGCCTTGGCGCATCGATTCGACCGCGAATTCCACCAGCATGATCGCGTTCTTGGTGACGATGCCCATCAGCATCAGCATGCCGATCCAGACCGGAATGGTGAGCTGCTTGCCGGTCAGGAGCAGCGCACCGATCGCACCGCCAATCGAGAGCGGCAACGAGAACAGGATGGTAATTGGCTGCAGGAAGGTGCCGAACAGCAGCACCAGCACTGCGTAGACCATCATCAGGCCGGCGGTCATCGCGGTCGCGAAGCTGGCCGACAGATCCTTCAATGCCTCCGCGTCGCCCGACGGTCCCACCTTCACGTTCCTGGGCAGGCTTTTCATCACCGGCAGGTTGTTGATTTTCTTGGTGACTTCGCCCAGCGCCGCGGTGCCCACCAGATCAGCCGCCACCATGGCCTTGCGTTCGCGATCGTAGCGATTGATGCTGGTCGGGCCCTGGTCGAGCTTGACGTCGGCGACAACCGACAGCGGCACGCCGCCCTTTTCACCGTGCTCTCCCAGCGGGACGCGCAACTCTTCCAGCGTATGCAGATCGCCGCGCGCGGAGTCCTCAAGCTGGACGCGGATCGGCACCAACCGGTCGCCGGCATCGAACTTGGCGAGCGCGGGGCCGACGTCGCCGATGGTGGCGACGCGGATCGTCTTCGACAGGCTTTCGGTGGACACGCCGAGCCGTGCGGCGAGATCCGCCCGTGGCAGGATGCGGAGCTCCGGTCGCTCGAGCGAGGTTTCGGAGATCACGTCGGCGATCTCGGGAATCCGCTTCATCTGGTTACCCAGCTCGCTGGCGACGTTGGCGACGATATTGCTGTCGGTCCCGGTTACCACCAGCTGCACCGCGCGCTGGCCGTTCTCGTCAAGGAACCAGTAGCGGATGTCAGGCACGTTCTCGAGGTCGCGGGCAATCGCGAGCTCAAGCTGGCGCTGCGTGATCTTGCGCTTTTTCTTCGGCGTGTAATTGATGATCAGCGCGGCGCGGCGGACTTCCTGTATGCCGGGCGGCACGCGCCCGCCGTCGACGAAGACACTTTCCACTTCGGGCCGCTTCCGCAGCCGGGCGACGATCTCCTCGGTGACCTTTTCGGTGTAGGCGAGCTGCGATCCCGGCGGCAGCTCCATCGCCAGCAGCGAACGCGCGGCGTCCTGCGCCGGCAAATAGCCTTGCGGCAGCAGCCAGATGCTCCAGATCGAAAGCCCGAAGATTCCGAGGCCAATCAGAACCGTAATGAAGTAGTGCCGTACCGACCAGGTCACGAGGCGCGTGTAGAGCTGTAGTGGGCGCCCCGGCGGCGGATCGTCGTGCGCGTGATGCTTCAGGAAGTAGGCGGCCAGCACCGGCGTGACGAAACGCGCCGCCAGCAGCGAAAAGAACACCTGCACCGAGACCGTGATGCCGAACTGCTTGAAGAACTGTCCGGCGATTCCCGACATGAAGCTTGCCGGCGCAAAGATCGCGATGATGGTGAGACTGATCGCGATCACGGCGAGGCCGATTTCGTCGGCGGCCTCCAGCGCTGCGCGATAGGGCGTCTTGCCCATCCGCATGTGGCGGACGATGTTCTCGATCTCGACGATGGCGTCGTCGACCAGGATACCGGTCGACAGCGTGATAGCGAGAAAGCTGATCATGTTGAGCGAGAAGCCCAATATGTCCATCGCCCAGAACGCCGGGAAGATCGACAATGGCAGCGAGATCGCCGCGATGATGGTGGCGCGGATGTCGCGCAGGAATAACAGCACGATCACGACGGCGAGAATCGCGCCTTCGAACAGGGTCTCGATCGCGGCATCATAGTTGCCTTTGGTAAATTCGACCGAAGTGTCGATCAGCTTGAGATCAACGTCGGGATAGGCAACCTTGAGCGCATCGATCCGCTTCTGCACGAGGCCCGCGACCACCACGTCGCTGGCACCCTTGGCGCGCTTGATGCCGAGCGCTACCACCGGCTCGCCGTTGAAGCGAGCAAAGGTTCGGCGATCGGCAATGGTGTCGGTGACGGTTCCCAGATCGTCGAGCCGCACTTCGCCGCCGGAAAACAGCGGGATCATGGTGCCGGCGAGTTCGTTGAGGGTTTTGGCGCCGGCCAGCGTCCGGATCGCCTGGTCGTTCTTGCCGATTTCGGCCCGGCCGCCGGCGAGATCGACGTTGGTGCCGCGCAAGCTCTGGCTGACGTTGACCGCGGTAAGACCCGCAGCCTGCAGCCGGTCCGGATCGAGCGAGACCAGAATCTCGCGCTCGACGCCGCCGATACGCTCGACCTGGGAGACGCCGCGGACGCCCTGCAGTGCGCGCTTGACGACGTCATCGACGAAATAAGACAACTGTTCGGGCGTCTTGCCGGGGGAGATCGCGGCATAGGTGACGATCGGCAGGCCGATCACGTCGACACGCTGGATCAGCGGCTCGCTGACATTCTGCGGCAGGTTGCTGCGGACGCGGGTGACCGCGTCCTTGACGTCGTTGAGCGCGCGATCAGTGTTGGTCTCGAGCGCGAATTCGATCGTCGT
>JAGXAF010000167.1 GCA_018971675.1 Bradyrhizobium sp. | reverse complement strand
ACGACCTGGGCTTCGAGCGGCTGGGCGACGCTGGATTCGACCACTTCGGCGGAGGCGCCCGGAAAATTCGCGGTGACCGTCACCTGCGGCGGCACGATGTCGGGAAATTGCGCGACCGGGATTTGCAGGAGTGCCAGTGCGCCGGCGATGGTGATGACGAACGCGATGACGATGGCAAGCCGCGGGCGGTCGACAAAGACGGATGAAATCATGGGGTCGACCCCGCCGGCTTGGCTCCGATTCCATCCTGTTTCTGGCCCGGGCCTTCCGGATTGGCTTTCATGCTCGATTGAATCAGGGCGCTCGCGGGCCCCGGCGCAACCGCCTGTCCGGGCCGCACCTTTTGCAGGCCTTCGACGATGACCGTCTCGCCGGCCGAAAGCCCGCTTGTCACCGCGGCGACGGTGGAAGTCGATTGTCCGAGCTTGATGCGCCGCTGCTCGGCCTTGTTATCGGCGCCGAGGACATAGACATATTCGCCCTGCTGATCCGACAACACCGACGAGCGTGGGATCGCCACGACCTCGACCGGCTCCACGCCCTCCAGCAGCACGGTCACGAATTCATTGTCGGTGAGCTGGCGTATCGTTCCGTTCGCCGACAATTCTTTCAAGATCGGATTGGGAATCGTTCCTCGCAGGGTGATGGTGTCGGTGTTCTGCGCAATGGTATTGTTGACGAAATTCAGCTGGCCGACCTGGTCGTAGAGGCGGCCGTCCGACAGGCGCACCCTGATGACAACCGCCTTGAAGCCGCCGCGGATTGCATAATGGTCGCGCAACTGCCGTCCCTCGCGTACGGAAACCGGAAAGGTGACGTACATCGGGTCCTGGCTGACGATGCTGGCCAGCGTACCGGAGCTTGGCGTGACCACGTTGCCCTCGGTCACGGCGGTGCGACCGATCTTGCCGTCGATCGGAGAGCGGATCTGGGTATAGTCGAGATTGATCTGCGACAGGTCGACCTGGGCCTGAGCGGCCTGAATCTGCGCTTCCAGGCTTTGCTGGTTGGCGAGGGCGGCGTCGTAGGTCGACTGCTGGCCGGCCGGCCCACTGAGCAGTGTCTTCGCCCGATCTGTTGTCAGCTTGGCGTTGACGAGGGTCGCCTGCAACTGCGCGACCTGGGCCTGCTTCGACTTGAGATCGGCTTCGAACGGCCCGCGTTCCAGCTCATATAAAAGCTCGCCCTTCTTGACCTCCGCGCCGTCGGCGAAGTCGCGCTTCTCCAGAAAGGCGGTGACGCGCGCAACGATATTGACGCGATTGGTGGCCTCGATGCGTCCGAGGAATTCGTTCGATTCGGTGATCGGCCGCTTGGCCGCCTCCATGACGCCGACCGCCGGCGGACCGGGAGGCCCCATCTGGGCGTTCGCCGCCGAAGCGGCGACTGTTGTCAGCATCCCTGCCAGCAGGATGCCCGCCATCCGACCAGACGACTGCTTGTCATCCTTCATATGTCCGGTCCTCCGCAGCTATTCCGCGAAGCCTATCCGAGCTCCCTTTCGAGTGCAAAGAGCCGCCCTGGGACTTCCGGAGCGGGACATTGAATTTGCGTCCAGCGGTCCGTTGCGACGCAATCGATATGACGGGTGGCGCCGCCCGCGCGCGGCGAATGGAAGCATCATACCTGACATTTGATTGCTGGACATGTTCCCCGCGTGGAACAAGCCGGACTGCCAGCCGATGGGGTTGGCGGTGAAGCACCTTTTGGTGCAACCGCCCCCGGCATCTGAGCTAAACTCACGCGCCGCGCCGAAGATGGCGCCAGGCTAAGCGCCCCCCTGTACAAATGGCCGCAGGACAGTCATACTTAGTGCCTTGACTTGAAGGGAGGAGGCAACGTGATGAACGAACACGACCGCTCCAGTAATTTGATCTTGGGCATAGGCGCTGTCGTTGTGCTGTTTTTCGGCAGCATGGCCATGGTATGGAGCAACACTGGCCGGATTGGGAGCGAATTGAAGGCGGAAGTCCCTGCGCCCCATGCGGCGCCCCACGCGGATGCTACCGCTGTGCTTGAAAAGCGCATAGTCGACCTCGAAGCGAAGGCAAAGACTCCGCCGGCAGTCGATACCTCGCATCTTGAAGCACAGCTTAAGAATCTGGGATCCCAGCTTACGGCCGTAGAAGCGCAGTTGGGCTCTTTCAAGGTGGCGGATTTCGACGCTCTCAAGACGAAGGTGGACAAGACCGGGACGGCAAGTTCTGAGTCCATCAAGAAGTCGATAGACGCTCTTCAGACCGACATAGGAAACCTGCACACGCGCTTTGATCAGCTTTCGCAGCAGGTTGCTTCTGCCGCGACGGCGGAGGTCAAGAGCGCCTCCACGGCGCCAGAGGTCAAACCAGAGGCCAAACACGGCTCGCACTCAAAATCGAAATAGAGCACCCCTCAGCTTCGCGGCTATTCCGCGAAGCTGAGGTCTCTTTCGCGCGCAAAGAGCCGCCTGGAGCGCGGCACACGGCGGCTCGTGCCATGTAGGTGTTCTACCCGCTCCAGGCGGGCCTTGCGTTGTTTCGAGACCTGTTGTTTCGAGACCGTTGTTTCGAGACCGTTGTTTCGAGACCTGCAACCGCGACCCGGTGTCGCAGGACACGCTCCGTTCCGCGTGATTAATTGCCCGCGCTCAGGGACTACCGAAATGCGGGCGCGGCTACAGAAGTATCTGCCGGTCTTTTTGTTCGCCTTATTGGTGCAGATCATTGCTCCAATCGGGTTGTCTTGGGCTGCCGCCGCCGCGGCCTCCAATCCGCTCGGTGTTGCTGAAATCTGCCATGGCAGCCCGTCTTCCACCGGGAGCGGTGAGGGCGGCCAATACCATGACCACGATGCGAGTTGCGTGCTGTGCTGCGGCTTCATGGCCAACGCCGCGCCCGGCGCTTCGTCCGAACCGGCCGGTTTTGTCGCGCCGGTTCGTTTCGCGGGAAGCGTTGTCTGGCGTGATGGCGCCCCACAACTGGCGACTTCTCGGACGGGCTCCAACGCCAAAGCGCGCGCGCCACCCTCTGTTTCCTGACTGATCCGATCCATTGCCAAGCGGTGCACTTTTGTACGCCGCACGTGAATCGTTTTAAGCCGGCCGCGGGCCTGGCGTCAGGAATAGAAAATGTCGAAGCTGAAGTTATGTGCCCTTTGCGGCGCGAGCGCGATCGCCTTGGAATTCGCCTTGGAAATCGCGTTGCCGGCGCCTTTTCATGCGGCTTACGCCCAAAGCAACGAAAACTCACTGCCGCCGGTGACCGTGCAGGCGCCGCCTCAGGCCGCCCCCAAGCCCGCTGCCAGGAAGCCGGTCGTCCAGCACGCTGCGGCTTCGCGACCGGCCAAACCACGGGCGATGCCGGCCGTTCAGGCGACAAGCGTGGCAACGGCGGCCTCAAACGTCACACCCGGCGTGGCTCGCGACGGCTTCAACCAGTCTCCGGTTGGCCAGACAGCAACAACCATCGATCGCAGCCAGTTTGAAAACAAGCCAGTTTTTTCGGTCGCCGATCTGCTGGGCGACAGTCCCGGCATCAGCATGAAGCAGGGCAACGGGCCTCGCGACGTCGGGATTTCGATCCGCGGCTCGAACGCCCGCAACGGTTTCGGGATTAGGAACATCGTGATCTTCGATGACGGCTTTCCGGTCACCCAGCCGGACGGCCTTTCGCGGAGCGATCTGATCGATCCGCATGCCTATGGCGCAATCGATGTCATCCGCGGCCCCTCATCGGCCTTGTACGGAAATTACGCCACGGGCGGTGCGCTGAACTTCCTGACACGGCCTGGCGGCACCATTAACGGATTTGAGTACGGGGTCGAGGGAGGCAGCTTCGGCTATCTCAACAACTATCTGACCCTTGGCCAGAAGACCGGCAACTTCGAAGGATCGCTGTTCGCGAGCGACGCCCGTGGCGACGGTTTTATCCAGAACAGCTGGTTCAACACCCAGACAGTCAATTTCCTCGCGACCGTGCAGGCCACGCCGGATGATCGCATCACATTCAAGCTGATCAACAATGACCTGGACACCAGGCTGCCACTCAGATTGTCGCTCAACCAGTTCTACCAGAACCCGTTCCAGGCCGGGTGTCAGACGGCTGCGGCTGCAGCACCCGGATGTGGAACCGTGTCGCTGTTCAACAATGGCTTCAACGGCACCAAGACGCCGGAGACGGCTCTTCAGGCAGGTCTCGGCCGCGACGACCGTCGCACGATCGTCGGCGCGCGCTGGGAGCACGATTTCGACAACACGACGACCTGGCGCAACCAGTTCGTCTTCGACGACCGAAACATCAATCAACCCACCGGCTCGACCAGCGCAATCGGCGATTATCCTTCCTATAACTTCATGAGCGACGTGACCAAGCGCGGCGAGCTGTTGGGGATGGATTCCACGACCTTGATCGGCGGCTGGTACAACACGCTCTCGACGACCGGGAGTACGTTCAACGTGGCTCCCGGGAGCAATGCCACGCTCGGGCTGCTGCAGAGCACCCAATATCAGTCGACAACAAATTACGGTATGCGGGCGCGCGAGGAACTCAAGCTCATTCCGTCGCTGACCGCGGTTGCGGGGATCGGCTGGGAGACGACGGCCTTGAACGGCGTCAACACCGCCTTCAAGTATCCGGTCGTGAACAATCCGGCCGCTGTCACGACACTTACGACAGCGGTGCCGCAGTATCAGAACACGGCGCCGGAATTCGCGCTGGTCTATAAGCCGGATATGGAGTGGCAATGGCACGCGCGGGTTGCGACCGGTTATGGTACGCCGCAGGTTGGCAATCTGTTCGTGCTTTCCAATGGTCAGCCGGGCAACAATACCTCGCTGCAACCCCAGACCAACGTGGGCTATGACGTCGGCACCGACTGGACGCCGAACAAGGCCGTGAAGGTGAGTGCGACCGCCTTCTATGAATTCTTCAATAACGAACTGGTGACACAGGCGACGCCGATCGCCGGCGTCACTTATACCTTCAACGCGCCGCACTCGGAACACCGCGGGGTCGAACTCGCCGCTCAATGGGGCTTCTATGAAGGATGGCAGCTGCTCGGTGCCTACACCCATCTGGACGAGGTTTACACCGACTATAACGAAAGCATCGGCAAGTTCACCTTCAACCGGAACGGCAACAAGATTCCGGGAATTTCACCGAACGAACTGACGGCCCGCCTGGGCTACGACGAGCTTCACGGAGCCTTGACGGGCCTGGGAGGTTTTGTCGAGTTCGTCTGGAAGGATTCGTTCTACATGGACAATGCGAACTTCCTGAAGGCGCCGGGATATCAGCTGGTCAACGTCAATCTGCACTACAAGACCGACCTGATATCGGACTATTTCCGGCAACTTACATTGTTCTTCGAAGTGCGAAACATTTTCGACACGACCTATATCGCCTCGGCGAACAATATCGCCAACACCGTGACGGCCGCTGGCGTTCAAAACCCCGGCAGTGTGCTCGCGGCGACGACAGGATCGATCTACGCTGGATCGCCGCGTGCGTTCGTTGCGGGAATGAAGCTTGCCTTCCGGTGAGTTGGCGGGGAACGACGATGACGCATCGAATGGTTATTTTCATGCTGGCGTCGGCGCTCATGTTGGGAAGCGCCCGGGGCCAGATGAGTCACAAACACGTTTCCGAGGCAGCCTGCGAAACGGTCGCACTGCGTTGTGCCTCCAAAGTCACGCCGGCCTTTGGCCGGGATGGGACGCTGTGGCTGGCATGGATGGCTGGCGGCCAGGTATCGGTTGCAAGCTCGAAAGACGGCGGCCGCACCTTCTCCATTCCCGCTCAGGTCACCCAAGGCACGCTCAAGCTGGACCTGGGCCCTGATGCCCGCCCGAAGATCGCGTTGGATCGGAAAGGCGACATCGCCGTGGCCTTCTCGACTTTCCGGGATAAAGCATTCAACGGCGAGGTGTTCTACAGCCGGTCGGGCGATGGGGGCAAGACGTTCGCTGCCCCGCGTCCGATCACGGACAACACCGAAAGCCAGCGCTTCGAAGCGCTGGGTTTCGATCCCCATGGCGCATTGTTCGCGGCATGGCTCGACAAGCGAAATCGCGTTCCGGTTCAAAAAGCCGGCAAGAAATACGACGGAGCAGCCCTGTTCTTCGCGACGTCGACGGACGACGGAGCCAGTTATTCGCGGGCCAGGATGGCGGTAGACAACACATGCGAATGCTGCCGTTTCGGCTTCGCATTCGACCGGTCCGGTCATCCAGTGATGGTGTTCAGGAAAATCTTTGAGGGTGGCATCCGAGATCATGCGATCGTGACGTTCGACGATCAAGGCGCACCGGGCGAAGTATACCGCGTCAGCGAAGACGACTGGCAGATATCGGCATGCCCCCATCAGGGCCCGAGTCTTTCGATCGGACCCGACGGAACGTATCATGTCGTCTGGTACACCAACGGCAGGGTTCGCAAGGGACTATTCTATGCGCAGTCGCGCGACGGCGGGAAGACCTTCTCCCAGCCGATGCCGATCGGCCAACCCGGCAAATCACCATCACGCCCTTATGTCATCTCGGGATCACCTACCACGGCGATCGTATGGAAGGAATTCGACGGCGAGAAGACATCGGTCAATCTCATCACATCGGCGGATGCCGGCAAAACCTGGTCGCAGCCCCGAATTATCGCCGTCACTTCCGACTCGTCCGATCATCCCTTGCTGGTTTCGAGCGGACGGCAAACCTATCTGTCCTGGATGACGAAAGCCGACGGTTACCATCTGCAGCCGATCGAGGGCGAGCCATGAAGCACATGATCCTTGCCGCAATGCTTCTGGTGGCAAGCCTGCCTGCAGCACCCGCCTCCGGGCCCGCGAAGCTAAGATCCTTCGAGCGCGGAAGCTGGCAGCAGCTTTTGCATTCGCACGCCGGCCGTCCAACGCTGGTGCATTTCTGGGGCGTGACGTGCGGGCCGTGCAAGGTCGAACTGCCCCAGCTCGGTGCGTTCATGAAACAGAATCCTTCGGTCGATGTGGTCACGATCGATGCGGACCTCGTTCCGAACTCGGATTCTGCCGCGCTGTCGATGTTGCAACGTGCCGGACTTTCGTTGGCGGAGAACTGGATGTTCAGCGACGGCTTTGCCGAACGGCTTCGATACGAAGTCGATCCCGCCTGGCAGGGCGATATACCACGCACGATCCTGATTTCCAGAAACGGGACCGTTGCGACCATCGAGGGATCGGCCGAGCCATCCGTGCTCCAGAAATGGTCGGACGGGCAGATTACAACGGCGAAGTAACTTTCCCGCAATCGGGCCGCCATCCGGGATCGTTGTGAGCGAGGCGCTTCACCAGCCCCTCTTTGCCTGCTCCAATACCGGTCAAAGGGACATTCGACGGCCCGGCGTCCCCGAGAATACGTTCGAAGTGTTCTTGAGCACGGGATTCGAAGGCGGCCGCCATCACACGCGCGTCGGCAAATTGGGTTTCTGACGCGGCCGGGCGTTGAGGCCTGGACGACTTACCGGAATATTCCGCCGATCGTATGACCGACTGCATTGCCGAACGCGGCGATCGGACCGCCGATGCGCCGGGCGTGATGGACGCGTCCTCTTTCCCGACGATGGCTCGTCGTCGCATGGCTCGCGGTTGGCGTCCTGACAGCGACATCGTGCGGTCCGGTGCTCATACCGGCCTCGCAAGCGTTCGAGCCGCAAACGATTGCCATCAGTGACAAGACGATCAAGGCGCGCATGGCCGATCTTTCCGAGATTTG
>JAGXAF010000166.1 GCA_018971675.1 Bradyrhizobium sp. | reverse complement strand
GGCTATACGGTGCCCGAGGAATACACCCGCTTCATGCGCACGCTGATCGAGCGGGTGCCGAACTCCGACAAGGCGGTGTTCTCGGTCCATTGCCACAACGATCTCGGCATGGCGGTGGCGAATTCGCTGGCCGGCATCGCCGGCGGCGCGCGGCAGATCGAATGCACCGTCAACGGCATCGGCGAGCGGGCTGGCAATGCCGCGCTCGAGGAAGTCGTGATGGCGATCAATGTTCGCAACGACAAATATCCGTGGTGGAACAAGATCGACACCACGCGGCTCACGCGCGCCTCCAAGCTGGTATCCGCGGCGACTTCGTTCCCGGTGCAATACAACAAGGCGATCGTCGGCCGCAACGCGTTCGCGCACGAAAGCGGCATCCACCAGGACGGTGTGCTGAAGGACGCCTCGACCTACGAGATCATGCGCCCCGAAATGGTCGGCCTGAAAAAATCCTCCCTGGTGCTCGGCAAGCATTCCGGGCGGCATGCCTTCGTGCACAAGCTGGAGGAGATGGGCTACAAGCTCGGCGCCAACCAGCTGGAAGACGCTTTCGTGCGGATGAAGGCTTTGGCAGACCGCAAGAAGGACATCTATGACGAGGATATCGAGGCGCTGGTCGATCAGGAGATCGCGGCCTCGCACGACCGCATCAAGCTGACCTCGCTGACCGTGATTGCCGGGACCCACGGGCCGCAGCGCGCCACCATGAAGCTCGACATCGGCGGCCAGACCAGGATCGAGGAAGCCGAAGGCAACGGCCCGGTCGATGCGGTGTTCAACTGCATCAAGGCGCTGGTGCCGCACGAGGCCAAGCTCGAACTCTACCAGGTCCATGCCGTCACCGAGGGCACCGACGCCCAGGCCGAGGTCTCGGTCCGGCTCGCCCATCAGGGCCGCTCGATGACCTCGAAGGCCTCCGATCCGGACACGCTGGTGGCCTCGGCAAAAGCCTATCTCGGCGCGCTCAACAAGATCGTGATGAAGCACGAGCGCGACACCCCGGCGCAGGCCGCGGGCTGACCCGCGCACCGTCACTCGGGATTCAGAGCAGGGCCCGCGCCCTCGAGGGAAGCTTGACGTCCTGATGCGCAAACGCGACGCCCCTGGCGCCGCGTTTTTGTTTCCGCTACCCACGTTGTTCGCTATGATGTGTAACGGCAAGCGGGGATTTTTTTGATCTTTTCATAACGCCGGACCGCTTCGCCGGTTTGGCCAGCTAGCGTCATCAGTATTTTGGACGTAGCGGCCATCCGAACCGAATGGACAGGTAACATGGCGAAAAGCAAAGCATCACTTTCGGAAGCGATCGAACGCGACCTTCGGCTCGATTTCTTCCGTGGCCTCGGCCTGTGGATGATCTTCCTCGATCACATTCCGGACGACGTCGTCGCCTGGCTGACGCTCCGCAATTACGGTTTCAGTGATGCGGCGGAGTTCTTCGTGTTTATTTCCGGTTATCTGGCGGGCTACATCTACGGCCCGATCGTCCGGGCCGGCAATCTGCTCGCTGCCGCCAAGCGGCTGCTGATGCGCGCCTGGCAGATGTACGTCGCCCACATTCTTTTGTTCCTGGCGTTTACCGCGCAGATCGCCCGTGCAGCCCGCAAATTCGACAACCCGATGTACAAGGACGAGTTCAACGTCGCCAATTTCCTCGCTCATCCGGACGAACTGATCTGGCAGGCGCTGACGCTGCGCTACAAGCCGGTCGATCTCGACGTGCTGCCGCTTTACATCGTGCTGGTGGCCACGGCGCCGTTGATGCTGTGGGCCATGGTGCGTCGCCCGAACCTGACCCTGGCCGGCTCCGTCATCCTGTACATCGGCGCGCACATCTTCGACTGGAATCTCGCGTCATATCCGCCGGGGACGCACTGGTATTTCAATCCGTTCGCATGGCAGTTGATGTTCGTGTTCGCGGCCTGGTGCAGCACCGGCGGGGCGGCCCGGATCTGGTTCCTGATCCAGTCGCGCGCGGCGATGGTGATCGCCATCGCATGGATTGCGTTCGCGTTCCTGATCGTGATGACCTGGCACAACGCTTTCCTGGAATCCCTGGTTCCGAAATGGATGATCAAGCTGATCTATCCGATCGACAAGACGGACCTGGACATGCTGCGCTTCACGCACTTTCTCGCGTTGGCCCTGCTGGTCGCACGCTATATCCCGCGCCATTGGGGCCCGCTCACCTCGCGTTGGTTGCGTCCGGTGGTGCTGTGCGGCCAGCATTCGCTTCCGAATTTCTGTCTCGGCGTCTTCCTGTCGTTTGGCGTCCATTACATCCTGGTGCAGTATCCCGGCGGAATCTGGAAGCAAATCGTACTGAGCATCGCCGGCATGGCGATCATGACGGCGATGGCCTGGATTCTGGATCGGGCTGAAAAGGTCCCGAACCTCTTCGTTGATGTGAGGGAGGCCGAGGCATCCGAGGCGACGACCATGAAGCCGGAACTGGCTTGAGCCAGGTTTGGCGGCATCGTTTGATTTTTCCGAGAGGAGCGAGACCGTGTTGAGATCCGTGATGGTCATCGTCGTGCTGCTGTTTTCGGCTGGCGCAGCCGAAGCGCAAACACCGTCCCCCGAAGCGATGTCGGCGGCGCGCGCCCTGGTCACGACGTTGAAGCTGCCCGATCAGTACAAGGCGCTGCTGCCGGTCATTCTGCTCGGCATCAAGCCGGCGCTGGTGCAGGACAGGCCGGAGATCGAGCAGGACTACAATCTGCTGATGCCGGCGATCGCGGATGCCTACACGCCCTATTTCAATTCGATGGTCGACGCCGCCGCGACGGTCTATGCAAGCGCTTTCACGGCCGACGAGCTTCGCGAGATCGAGGCGTTCTATCGCGGACCGACGGGGCAGAAGCTGCTGCAGAATTCGCACGCCATCACCGAGCAGGTCGCGCAAGTAGGTCGCGATGGCGGCCGCAAGGCGGCAGACGATCTGCGCATGCGCCTGACAGAGGCGCTGCGACAGAAGGGCCACAAGCTCTGAGTTGCGCGGGCGCGTCATTTTTGCATTGCAACATTGCGCTAGACAGCTTCCTGCCAAAGGGACAATGGCATTTCCCGTGGCATGTCTGTATTGATGTTGGCAAGGTTTGGGGCCGCGCTCGACCGGCGATAGCTAAAGGGCACCCAACGATAAACGTGGAGGAAACATGCGTAAACTAATTCTGGCTGTCGCAGCAGTGGCGGCCCTGGCCGTGGCAGGACCGGTGTCGGCGGCGGATTCGCCGATCATCATCAAGTTCAGCCACGTGGTCGCGTCCGATACGCCAAAGGGCAAGGCCGCGGACAAGTTCAAGGAACTCGCGGAGAAGTATACCAACGGCAAGGTCAAGGTCGAGGTTTATCCGAATTCGACGCTGTACAAGGACAAGGAAGAACTCGAGGCGCTGCAACTCGGCGCGGTCCAGATGCTGGCTCCGTCGATTTCCAAGTTCGGGCCGATCGGCATCAGGGAATTCGAGGTGTTCGATTTGCCCTACATCCTGCCGGACCGCAAGGCGCTGCGCAAAGTCACCGACGGTCCGCTCGGCGCCAAGCTGCTGAAGCTGCTGGACAGCAAGGGCATGACCGGTCTTGCCTATTGGGACAACGGCTTCAAGCAGATGAGCGCCAACAAGAAGCTGATCGATCCATCGGATTACAAGGGCCTGAAATTCCGCATCCAGTCCTCCAAGGTGCTGGAAGCCCAGTTCCGCGCGCTCGGCGCGATTCCGCAGGTGATGGCATTCAGCGACGTCTATCAGGCGCTGCAGACCGGCGTGGTGGACGGCCAGGAAAACACCTGGTCGAACATCTACACCCAGAAGATGCACGAGGTGCAGAAATACATAACGGTCACCAACCACGGCTATATCGGTTACGTCGTGGTCGTGAACAAGAAGTTCTGGGATGATTTGCCGGCTGACATTCGCGACGAACTGAGCAAGGCGATGAAGGAAGCCACCGAATATGGCAACGGCGCTTCCGCCCAGGAAAACGAGGAGGCGCGCGAAGCCATCAAAAAGAGCGGCAAGAGCGAGATCATCACGCTGACGCACGATCAGGACGAAGCGATGCGCAAGGCGATGATGCCGGTCTACAAGGAGGTGGCGTCGCGGGTCGGTCAGCCCCTGATCGACGAATTCTTGAAGGAAACGGGCCGCAGCCCGATGAACTAGGCGGTAGTCGAAGCCGCGTACGCATGGGGTCCGCGGCGGTCCGGCCGCGGCAGGCGATGCAGGATCGGGCGGCATTGTGGCCGTTCGATCGTCACGGGGGGCATGGATGTTCCTGCGCATTCTCGACCGGCTCGAGGAAACCATCATCGCGGCCCTGATGGGAGCCGCGACGGTGCTTACTTTCCTCACGGTCGCGCACCGGTTCCTGGTCAACGTTCCCTTCCTGTATCCGATCCTGTTCCCGATCCGGCTCGCCTGGTCGCAGGAGCTGTGCATCTACATGTTTATCTGGATGGCGAAGTTCGGCGCGGCCTACGGCGTGCGCACCGGCATCCATGTCGGCGTCGACGTGCTGATCAAGCGGCTGCACGACCCCTGGCGCAAGGGTGTGATTCTGTTCGGGCTGCTCGGCGGCGCGCTGTTCACCGCAATCGTCGGCACCATGGGCGCGAAGTTCGTCATCGAGCTGATGAGCACCGACCAGGTGTCGCCTGATCTCGAACTGCCGAGCTGGATCGTCTATGCCTGCATTCCGCTTGGCTCCTACCTGATGTGCTTCCGTTTCCTCCAGGTCTGCTGGTCGTTCTGGAAGAACGGCGAACTGCCGCATCACGACGCGACCAATGTCGAAGGCATCGAAGTGACCAGCGCGGAAGCGCCGATCGCGACCGGAGGGGCGTAATGAGCGCTGCCTTCATCTTCGGATTGCTGTTCGCGCTGATGCTGACGGGCATGCCCATCTCGATTTCGCTCGGCCTGACGGTGTTGACCTTCCTGTTCACCATGACCGAGGTGCCGATCGAGAGCGTCGGCCTGAAACTGTTTTCCGGCCTCGATAATTTCGGGATCATGGCGATCCCGTTCTTCATTCTTGCCGGCACCTTTCTGACCCGCGGCGGGGTGGCGCGACGCATGATCGCGTTCACGACATCGGTGGTCGGCCATTTCAACGGCGGGCTGGGCCTCGCCGGCGTCGCGGCCTGCGCGATGTTCGCGGCGATTTCCGGCTCCAGCGTTGCGACCGTGGTGGCGATCGGCTCGATCATGATGCCGGCGATGGTGGAACACGGCTATCCGCGCCGGTTCGGCGTCGGCGTGATCTCGACCTCGGGCGCGCTTGGCATCCTGGTGCCGCCTTCGATCATCCTGGTGCTGTATGGCGTGTCCACCAACACCTCGATCGGCGCGCTGTTCATGGCGGGCATCGTGCCCGGCATCCTGCTGGCGCTGATGCTGGCGGGGGTGACCTGGTTCATCGCCAGGCGCAACAATTATCCGCGGATGCCCAAGGCGACCTTCCGCCAACAGGTCTACGCGTTCCGCGAAAGCTTCTGGGGCCTCGCCTTGATCGCGATCGTGCTCGGCGGCATCTATGGCGGCATCTTCACGCCAACCGAAGCTGCCGCGGTGGCCGCCGTCTACGCTTTTGTCATCACCGTATTCGTTTACAAGGAGCTGAAACTCCGCGAAGTTCCGAAGGTTCTGCTGCAGGCCGCGAGCATGAGCTCGATGCTGCTCTACATCATCACCAACGCGGTGCTGTTCTCGTTCCTGATGACCCATGAACAGATTCCGCAGGAGATGGCGGCCTGGATCATCGGCAAGAATCTCGGCGTCTGGACTTTCCTGCTGGTGGTGAACGTAATTCTGCTCGCGGCCGGCAACGTGATGGATCCGTCGTCGATCCTGCTGATCATGGCGCCGATCCTTTATCCGCTCGCCACCAAGCTCGGCATCAACCCGGTGCATCTCGGTATTTTGATGATCGTCAACACCGAAGTCGGACTTTGCCACCCGCCGGTGGGACTCAACCTTTATATCGCCAGCGGCATTGCCAGGATGGGAATCAGCGAGATCACGGTCGCGGTGCTGCCATGGTTGGGCGCGATGCTGATTTTCCTGGGGCTGATCACCTATGTTCCCGAGATCTCGCTCTGGCTGCCGCATTTGCTCGGCATGCTCTGACGGATTCGGTTGTTGGCGCGTTCTGTCCACACGCGGCACGTGGACCTGAAGGCACTTGGTCTTGAAAAAGACAACGAGATTACAGCTTCGTAAGAGAAGGCTTTGTTGCGAAACGGTAAGTTGATCGCACAGGGAAGCGCGCCCATCTTCGATCCAGTTTACCTGGAGGTTCGCATGAGGAAGATCCTGCTCGCCGGCGTCGCCGTGCTCGCCATCGCCGGAACCACTGTGGTCTATGCCGAGCACCGCCCATGGTTTCGCGAACACATGCGGCTGAGCATCGGGGACCGGGCGGCGCTGACCGACGCGCGGATCGCGGCCGTCCATGCCGGCCTCAAGCTGACGCCGGATCAGGAAAAGCTCTGGCCTCCGGTCGAGGACGCGGTACGGGATTTCGCCAAACTGCGGATTGATCGCGCCAATGCGCGGATGACCGCCGGCGCGGCTGACAGGGACGCCGGGAGGCAGGACGATCCGGTAGCGCGGCTGCGCGAGCGCGCCGACAATATGGCTGCATCGGCCGCGGCGATGAAGAAGATCGCGGATGCGGCCGATCCGCTCTACAAGACGCTGGACGACGGCCAGAAGCGCCGTCTCAGGATCCTGACCCATATGGGGCATCGCTTTGGCGGCGGCTGGCGCCACCACCATGAATTCGAGCACGACATGGGTGGTTCCGGCCACGATGGGCAAGGTCACGATCCTGGCGGCCCGGAACGGCTCTGATTGCCTGGCCATCAGGACAAGGGAAAGCCGCCGGGCCGGTGGCTTTTCCGGCATTTGAGCCATGCTGACGGGTCGGGAAAACTCCGCCGCCTTGCTGGACATCATGGGGTCGCTTTGCTAAACGACGCGCGCAAGTAAAGGCTTTCCCGGCTGGTTCCGGGCGCATAGCTCAGTTGGTAGAGCAGATGACTCTTAATCATCGGGTCCCAGGTTCGAGCCCTGGTGCGCCCACCAAGCAGTCCGCCGAAAACTTGTTGTCGAAGTTCCTGGCAAGGCGCTGCTTTTAGGGCCATTTTTTTACGGTCTTTGCTGATCGCATTTCACGTCCCCGCATATAGAGGACTGTCTTTGATGCTGGTTTAGGGCGGCTGTCTCCGCAGTCGAAAATCCCGTTCCCGGTGCTGACGACCCGAATATTGCTTGAGACGAACGAGTTGCTCACCCGAGGCTGCGGGCGGGTAGCTTTGCGTCAGATTTACTTGCCCGGTGGTACAGCGTTCGCGCTCAACTTCGATACCGCGGCAAGGTAGGATCGTTGCGTCGCTGGCGACAGATTGCGGATCGCCATATCCTCAATATGCGGCTACGAAAAGGACTGATCTCAGCCATTGGGAAAGTTCTGTCTGAAGGGTTGGGCTTCGAAAACCGCGATCTTCTCAGACCGGAGGCTGCTATCGCGATCCCTCAATTGCCGCGCCAGCGGCTTCGTTCAACTCCAAATCGATTCCGCCCAATCTCATCCTGCTTAGCACGGGTTCTCCGCGCAGGCGAGCGACGCTTGGGGAAATTCGATAGCCGTCGAGACTGATGCCGATGTAGTCAGCGATTGGCAATCTGAGTTTCTGTCCTTCGCGTCCGAGCAGGTCATTCTGTTGCGCCACGAACTTGCGGAAAGCCAATTGCTCAGGCGTTTCCTCGAGAGTTGGATTGTCGATCCAAGCGTCA
>JAGXAF010000165.1 GCA_018971675.1 Bradyrhizobium sp. | reverse complement strand
GCCAGGGCAAAGGAGGGCGGGCGTGAAATCCGGGTCGGCCGTTTTCCGTTCGTCGGCAACGGCAAGGCGATCGCGCTCGGCGAGGATCAGGGCCTGGTCAAGGTGGTGTTCGACAAGAAGACCGGGCAACTGCTCGGCGCGCATATGGTAGGCGTTGAGGTCACCGAACTGATCCAGGGTTATGTGGTTGCCATGAACCTTGAAACCACCGAAGAAGAACTGATGCACACCGTATTCCCGCATCCGACCTTGTCTGAAATGATGAAGGAGGCGGTGCTCGATGCGTATGGTCGAGTACTGAACATCTAGGCCATCATCGGAAACTGCTATCGGGTAAGCACGCATGTTTCGACAACAAGACAAGCGAGGCTGTATTCCGTGAAAGCCAATGACAATCTGACGATCGAACGCCCCACGTTCGTGACCCACCTCGAATGTGCGATGGAAGGCGATCACTATCCCGCCGACCAGATCCACAATCTCTCGAAGGCTGGCAAGCCGCTGCTGGTGCGCTACGACCTCGCCGGTGTGAAGAAGGCGCTGACCAAGGATGCATTGAAGCAGCGCCCCGCAGACCTGTGGCGCTACCGGGAGATGCTGCCGGTGCGCAAGGTAACCGACATCGTCAGCCTCGGCGAGGTAATGACGCCGCTGATCCGCCTGACCAGGCTTGCGAAGAAGATGGGCGGCGGCGAGATCATCGTGAAGGATGAAGGACGGTTGCCGACCGGCTCGTTCAAGGCGCGCGGGTTGGCGATGGCGGTGTCGATGGGCAAGGCGCTCGGCATCAAGCATATGGCCATGCCGACCAACGGCAATGCGGGAGCGGCGCTGGCGGCCTACGCAACCTCCTGCGGCATCAAGACCACCATCTTCTGCCCCGCCGAGACGCCGGAAGTGAATGTCAGCGAGATCGAATTGCGGGGCGCAACGGTCTATCGCGTCAACGGTCTGATCGACGATTGCGGCAAGATCGTCGGCGAAGGCAAAGCCAAGGTCGGCTGGTTCGATACCTCGACGCTCAAGGAGCCCTATCGGATCGAGGGCAAGAAGACCATGGGCCTGGAGCTGGCCGAGCAGCTTGGTTGGGATGTTCCCGACCTCATCTTCTACCCGACCGGCGGCGGCACCGGCCTGATCGGCATGTGGAAGGCGTTCGCCGAACTCGAGGCGATCGGCTTCATCGGCAGCAAGCGGCCGCGAATGGTGGCAGTGCAGGCTTCGGGCTGCGCGCCGATGGTGCGGGCGTTCGAGAACGGAACCGAGCACGCACCGCGTTGGGAAAACGCCCATACGATCGCATCGGGCATCCGGGTGCCGCAGGCGGTCGGAGATTTTCTCATTCTTCGCGCAGTGCGGGAGAGCAAAGGCTTTGCCATCGCGGTGGAAGACGCAAAAATTTCTGCCGCGCTGAACGAAGTGGCGCGCGAGGAGGGGCTGCTGTTGTGCCCGGAGGGCGCGGCCACCTATGCCGCCTACAAGCAAAGTCTCGCCGATGGGCGTGTTTCGAGAAATGACCGCGTGCTGCTGTTCAATTGCGCGACCGGACTTAAATATCCGCTTCCACCGGTCACACGCAAGCTCGATCGCCACCAGCCGATCGACTACGCCAAATTGTAGCTGGCGCGCGGCTGTTGCAGCGATGGTCGCGAGGGAGGACCGGAATGCGCAGAATGATTCTGGCTGTCTTGCTTGCATTGCTGGCGCCTGGCGGTCACGCAAAGGCGGACAATTTCCCGTCGCGTCAGATCACGATGATAGTGCCGTTTTCAGCGGGCGGTCCGACCGATGCGATGGCGCGGATTCTGGCCGAGCGGATGCGGACCACACTTGGCCAGAACATCCTGATCGAGAATGTCACGGGTGCGGGCGGCTCGCTCGGCGTCGGCCGCGTGGTGCGCTCGCCGCCTGACGGCTACACCATCAACGTCGGTCATCTCGGGACCAATGTTGCCAACGGCGCCATCTACAATCTCGGCTACGATCTTGTCACCGATCTCGAGCCGGTGGTGATGCTGCCGAGCAATCCGATGGTGATCGTCAGCAAGAATGCGATTCCGGCCAAGACATTGCCGGAATTGCTGGCTTGGCTGAGGGCGAAGCCGACGCCGCCCACGGCCGGCACCGCCGGTGCCGGATCGGGCAGCCACATCGCCGGCCTCTATTTCGAGAAAGTCACCGGCATCAAGCTGCAATACGTTCCGTATCGCGGCACTGCGCCCGCGCTGACCGACCTGGTCGCCGGGCAAATCGATATCATCATTGATCAGACATCCAACTCGATCAGCCAGATTCGCGCCGGCACGATCCGCGCCTACGCCGTGACCGACGACAAGCGCGTCGAGTCGGCACAGGATATTCCAACCACCGACGAGGCGGGCTTGAAGGGCTTTCACATGACGCTGTGGTCGGGCTTGTGGGTGCCAAAGGACACCCCGAAAGACGCCGTCGCCAAGCTCAACGCCGCGGCTGTGGAGGCGATGAACGATCCGGTCGTGCGCCAGAAGTTTGAGCGATTGGGGCTGGAGATTCCACGGAAGGATCAACTCACGCCCGAAGCGCTCGGAGCCTGGCAGAAATCCGAGATCGCGAAGTGGTGGCCGATGATCAAGGCAGCCAACGTCAAGATCGAATAAGCCAAGGGCTACAACGTTTGCGGGATATAACTCCCTGCCACAATGGTTGCCATAGCGCCACGATTGTTGCCAGATCGCAACAGATATCGGCCATCTGACCGCTTTTCATCGCCACTTTTGCGCTCGCCGCTTTTTAGCCACACCTCTCCATGAAATTATCTTTCGCAGATTGACGGCTGCGGCGCTCGCGAAGGCAGAAGGAAATCCAGCCTTTTCAGGATCTGGGTCTCCCTCGGGGCCAACACGAGGCGGCCG
Organism: Bradyrhizobium sp.; assembly: GCA_018971675.1. GTDB lineage: Bacteria > Pseudomonadota > Alphaproteobacteria > Rhizobiales > Xanthobacteraceae > Bradyrhizobium. The sequence continues at coordinate 4,926 of JAGXAF010000165.1, read as the reverse complement.
AGGAGAGGCGGCTGAGGAAACGGGTTCGCGATGGACGCCAGAACCGACATCAATGGCACACCGCCGAACGCGTTCGAGGCTGTCGGCCTGCATTCGGTTGGCGCGATACCGGATACCGATTTGGAGCCGGTGGCCTCTTTGTCTACTGCGGCGTGGGAAACCGGATTCGATCGGTTCGACGCGACGGAAACCTTCAAAAAGACACCGTATATCGCAGATTTGAAGCGGCGCGGCCGTGATGTTGCCAAAGACAAGCTTGAGGCTGACGGCATACCGCTTCTGATGAAAACGTTGCGCGGCCACCTGCGCGGGGATTGCTTTACCGCCACGGGCGGCACTACCGCCGAGAGCTTCAAAAGCGCAAGCTGGAATCCGCGCCAGGACGTGGGGCGGTCCGCTGACAAGCCGGCCACCGCGACGGGCGGTGTGATCGGCTCGAAGCGGGATCTCGCGCCCGGCATGGCGGCCGTGAAAGTTGCGGATATGTCGAACCTGAAATTTACCGGTGCTTCCCGCGACTTCGATAGCGAAGACGCGGCGCGCGGCCCGTGCGGTAGCCATGTCGGAGCAGCGGTCGGCGCATTTAACGGAAAGTTGACCAACGCCGAGCCAGCCGAACGTAAAACCAAATGGAGGCTGCGCGCGACCAATCATACATCGGATATCCTGTCGAAATATGGCCAGCGCGTCAGGCTGGCGGCAGATGCGGTTATCCATCCGGATGGTGCGTACGAGAAGCAGTGTCATGTGGATATCTAGGCGTATCATTTTCGCGTTTGTGCTGGGAGCCACGCCGGTGGCTGTGCCCGGATTCGCCTTCGACGGGGCACCGGTCAACCAAAGTGCGGCGATCCCTGTGGCTGCGGCTCAGACCGGGGCGATAAATTCGCTGAAAAAGGTGGTTCCACCGGCGACGCCGGACTCCTCGTTGATCGCGCTGCAATACGCGGCCGAAGGTGGACACCCCTTCGCCCAGTGGAAACTGGGGCGGATGTACGCCGACGGTAATGGAGTTGCCCAGGACGATCTGCGGGCTTTCGAATATTTCAGCAATATCGCCAATGCCCATGCCGACGACAGCCCATCGGCACCGCAGGCCAGTATTGTCGCCAACGCCTTCGTGGCACTGGGACGCTATTACCTCAGCGGAATTCCCAACTCGAAGATCAAGTCCGACCCGGAGCGGGCAAGGGAGATGTTCTCCTACGCCGCCTCCTATTTCGGCAATGCTGACGCGCAATATGATCTGGCGCGGCTGTACCTGCACGGCGCTGGCGCGTCGCGGGATGATTTCCGCTACGGCACCCGGTGGCTCGGTCTGGCCGCCCAGAAGGGTCAGCATGAGGCGCAGGCCTTGCTCGGCCAGATGCTGTTCAACGGCGACCAGATTCCACGACAGGCCGCGCGCGGCCTGATGTGGCTGACCTTGGCGCGGGACAGCGCTACCGCTGACGAGACCTGGATCAAGGAGAGTTACAACAAGGCGATCGCGAAGGCATCCGACGACGACCGTGCGATGGCATTGCAGATGCTTGAGCATTGGGTGCAGGGCCGCCGCGATTGACCGTCCAAGGGCGGCGGGCCCAAGGTTTGTTGCAAAAAAGCTTGTTGCAAAGGCTTGTTGAAAAACTTGTTGGTTGTGGCGCGCTGAGCTAGGCGGTTTCCAGATCGAGGTCCGCCCACACCGGAACGTGGTCCGAGGGCTTTTCCCAGGCGCGCACATAGCTATCCACCCCGACATCGACCAGCCGGTCACTGGCCTGCGGAGACAGCAGCAGATGGTCGATGCGCAAGCCGTGGTTCTTCTGCCAGGCGCCGGCCTGATAGTCCCAGAAGGTATATTGACCGGGAGCGTCGGTGACCGCGCGCAGCGCATCGGTCAGTCCGAGTCCCAACAGCGACTGAAAGGCCTCGCGGGTGGTTGGCCGGAACAGCGCGTCGTTGATCCAGGCGGCGGGATTGTGCACATCGCGGGCGGCTGGAATGACGTTGAAATCGCCGGCGAGGACCAGTGGCTCCTCGGTTTTCAAGCGTTGTTTCGAATACTCAAGAAGCCGGGACATCCATTTGAGCTTGTACGGATATTTTTCGGTTTCAGGCGGGTTGCCGTTGGGCAAATAGAGGCAGGCGATGCGCAGCACCCCGCGCTTGAGCGGGACCACGCCTTCGAGAAACCGCGCATGCGCGTCTTCATCGTCGCCCGCCAGACCTGATTTGGTCTCCTCGAAGGGCAGCTTCGACAACAATGCGACGCCATTGAACGTCTTTTGGCCGTGGGTCGCGACATTGTAGCCCAGCGCCTCGATTTCCAGCCGCGGGAACGCCTCATCGACGCATTTGATTTCCTGCAGGCAGACGATGTCGGGCGAACAATCTTTCAGCCATGTCAGGAGATGTTCGATCCGCTGCCTGACCGAATTGACGTTCCAGGTCGCCACTCGCATGAAGGTTTGGGTTTTCTCAGATCGAAAAACTGGTGCCGCAACCACAGGAGGCGGTGGCATTCGGATTGACCACCCGGAACGAGGCTCCGATCAGATCGTCGACGAAATCGAGCTCGGATCCCGTCAGGAATGGCACGGAAGCCGGGTCAACCAGCACCACCGCGGCATCGCGGGAGATCACCAGATCGTCCTCGGCCTGCGCCCGCTCGACGTCGAATTTGTACTGAAAGCCCGAGCAGCCGCCGCCTTCGACGCTGATCCGGAGCATGGCGCCGTCACCCTCGGTTTTGAGGATCTCGCCGATACGGCGTGCCGCCCGCTCGCTGATCGTGACCGCTGCAGTCATGACAAATCTCCAATAGGCGATCCCATACCAAATTATCTGGAATCCGGCTTGAGGCATAGTTTAAGTGCTCTGGACACCGGAATCAAACCTCGGAAGGGATCAATACACCGTGTCGGTCGGAATGGCTGCTCCTCGCTCGGCCTATGCCTGCGACCCCGACCGCAGCCGCGGGCGGCTATTCGACGAGGCGCCGAGCAAGACCCGCAGCCCGTTCCGGCGTGATTGCGACCGTGTGATCCATTCTACCGCCTTCCGTCGCCTCAAGCACAAGACCCAGGTCTTTGTGTTCCACGAAGGCGACCATTACCGCACAAGGCTTACCCATACGCTGGAAGTGGCGCAGATCGCCCGCGCGCTGGCCCGGCAACTCGGCCTCGACGAGGATCTGACGGAAACGCTGGCGCTGGCGCATGACCTCGGCCATCCTCCGTTCGGCCATGCCGGTGAGCGGGCACTGGACGCCTGCCTCAAGGCGCATGGCGGGTTCGACCACAATGCCCAAACGCTACGGGTCGTGACCGCGCTGGAACATCGCTATCCTCAGTTCGACGGACTGAACCTGACCTGGGAATCGCTGGAGGGGATCGTCAAGCACAACGGCCCGCTGATCACGCGGGATGGTACTGCGCTTGGCCGCTATCGCGACCGCGGCGTGCCGTGCGGGATCTCGGACTATCTCGGCATCCACGACCTCGAGCTGTGGAGTTTTGCTTCGCTGGAGGCGCAGGTCGCGGCGGTCGCCGATGACATCGCCTATGACGCTCACGATATCGACGACGGTCTGCGCGCCGGCCTGTTCCGGGTCGATGATTTGAAAGTGATGCCGCTGACAGCCGGGATGATCGCCGATATCGACAGCCGCTATCCCGGTCTCGATGACGACCGGCGCGGCGCCGAACTGGTGCGTGAGCTGATTTCCTGTCTGATCGGAGCTGTGGTGTCGGAAGCGCGCCGGCGGCTCGATATCGCCCGGCCGCAATCGGCCGACGATGTGCGGCATTACGGGGATGCGCTGGTCGCGTTTTCGCCCGCGGTAGTGCAGGCGGAGGCGGATATAAAGGCGTTCCTGAAACAGCGGATGTACCGGCATTCGCGTGTGGTGCGGGTGATGGGCGAGGCGGAAACCATCGTTTCCGACCTGTTCGCGCGCTATCGGAAAACGCCCAGCGATCTGCCGCCGGAATGGCTGCCTCCCGATGGCGCCGAGTCCGACACGCTGGACGCCCGGCGGATCGGCAATTTCATTGCTGGAATGACCGACCGCTTCGCGCTGACCGAGCATCAACGGCTTTTTGACTCGACCCCGGATTTGCGTTAGGCGGCGGCTTAGGTACCGGAGCAAATGGCCGAAAAACCCCGATCCGCACATCTTTTTGCCGACGTGCTGGCGCGCGTGCATGCAGCCTGTGGCGCGCTCGCGACGGAGGACGGATGGCCCGCGGGCATCGACCTGTCGCGGATCGTGGTCGAGCCGCCGCGCGATGCGGCGCATGGTGACATGGCGACCAACGCTGCGATGGTGTTTGCCAAAGAGGCGAAAGCAAAGCCACGCGATCTCGCCGAAAAGATCGCCGAAAAGCTGCGCCACAATAGCTTGATTGCGTCGGTCGATATCGCCGGACCGGGCTTTATCAATCTGACCTTGAAGCCCGCGGCCTGGCTGGATGCGCTGCGCACCGTGCTGCGCGAGAACGCATCGTACGGGCAGAGTGCTTCAAGTGCCGGCGAAAAGGTCAATGTCGAATACGTTTCCGCCAATCCGACCGGCCCGATGCATGTCGGTCATTGCCGCGGCGCGGTGTTCGGCGACGCATTGGCAAGCCTGCTGACATTCGCCGGACACGACGTCACCCGCGAATATTACATCAACGATGCCGGTGCCCAGGTCGACGTGCTCGCGCTCTCGGCGTTTCTTCGCTATCGCGAGGCGCTTGGCGAAGACATCGGTGAAATCCCGGAAGGGCTCTATCCCGGCGATTATCTGAGGCCGGTCGGTCAGGCGCTGGCCGCCGAGCACGGCGACAGGCTTTTGGGGAAGCCGGAAGCCTCCTGGCTGGCGCCGGTGCGCGGTACGGCGATATCGATGATGATGGCGATGATCAAAGACGATCTCGCTGCCCTCAACATCAAGCACGA
>JAGXAF010000164.1 GCA_018971675.1 Bradyrhizobium sp. | reverse complement strand
ATCAATCATGGCGCGCAGGAATTGGTGGACCGCATCCATGCCGGCCGGGGTGATGTCGTGCAGCGCGCGGTTGATCCGGTCGGTCTGTAGCCCGGCGAGTTTCGCCACCAGCGTCTCGCCCTTGGCGGTGGCGAAAAGCAGGCGCTGCCGCCGGTCGTTGTTGCCGGTCCGCTGCACGATATAGCCTTCCTCGAGCAATTGCTTGAGCACCCGCCCCAGCGATTGCTTGGTGATGCGCAGCACGTCCAGGAGGTCGGCGACCTTCAGGCCGGGATAACGATGGACGAAATGCAGCACCCGGTGATGCGCCCGGCCGAAACCGAACGCCTCGAGTTCATTGTCGGCATCGCCGACGAAATCCCGGTAAGCGAAGAACAACAGCTCGATGATGGCCCAGCGCAAATCGCTGGACCGGGCTTGCGCGCGGTCAGGCGCCCGCACATCAGATCCCGGAGCTGGGTTCGAGAAATTTATGTCAGCCATATTGACGTATCTTGGGTTCAATGTTACAAAACCATACATCGCAACGAAACATTAAATCGTTTTAAGCGGCGGATACGCTGCGAGCCGCCCGAGGAAAAAGGCCAAGGAAGGCCAAAGGAAGCCAGGCTCGGGCGGCGACGGCCGCGGAATCGTTTTCCCCTGAGATTGGCGAGCGGCATTCCGGCAAACATACTGGACTTCCGCGGTCCGCAAAAGCATGTCCTGCAGGACGAAAGCCGACCTTCAGGCCGGCTCAGGCAGGCCAGGGAATAACCAGGCTGATAGTAAGACTAACAATCAGGCTGCTAACAACCGCATTACGGCCCAAAATGCCGAAGCGCTGCAACCGGGGGAGGGAACTCGTGGGAGCTTCACTGGATAAATCGGCCCAGGCCCGGACGAACAGGTCGGCGTCGGACATCGCGCCGGCTCGGACAATGGAAGCAACGCCATGAGTTTGAAATTCGATATCCGGCCCGCCGCCAATCCGACCTCCGACAAGGACCGCGCGGCAAAGCTGGTGGATCCCGGCTTCGGCCGTGTCTTCACCGATCACATGGCTATCGTCCGCTACAGCCACGCCAAGGGCTGGCACGATGCGCGCGTCGAGTCTCGCGCCAATTTCCCGCTTGATCCGGCGCTGGCGGTGCTGCATTACGCGCAGGAGATTTTCGAAGGCCTCAAGGCCTACAGGCGCGACGACGACGGCGTGAACCTGTTCCGTCCCGACGCCAACGCGAGGCGCTTCCGTAGCTCGGCCGAGCGCATGGCGATGGCGCCGCTGCCCGAGCCCGTGTTCATCGAAGCCGTCGAGCAGCTGGTGCGCATCGATCGCGCCTGGATCCCGGGCGGCGAGGGCAGCCTCTATTTGCGGCCGTTCATGATCGCCAGCGAGGTCTTCCTCGGCGTCAAACCGTCGTCGGAATACATTTTCGCCGTCATCGCCTCGCCGGTCGGCTCCTATTTCAAGGGTGGACCGGCGCCGGTCTCGATCTGGGTGTCGGAGAATTACACGCGCGCCGCGATCGGCGGCACCGGTGCAGTCAAATGCGGAGGCAATTATGCCGCGAGCCTGCGCGCGCAGGCGGAGGCGATCGACCGCGGCTGCGACCAGGTGGTGTTCCTCGATGCGGTCGAGCGCCGCTACATCGAGGAACTCGGCGGCATGAACATCTTCTTCGTGTTCGATGACGGTTCGCTATCGACGCCGCCGCTCGGCACCATTCTGCCCGGCATCACCCGCGACTCCATCATCCAGCTCTCGAAGGATGCCGGCACGCGCGTGCGCGAGGAAGCCTATACGATCGATCAATGGAGGGCCGACGCCGCCAGCGGCAAGCTGAAAGAGGCATTTGCCTGCGGCACGGCGGCGGTGATCTCGCCGATCGGCAAGGTATGCTCCGCGAGCGGCGATTTCACCATCAACGGCGGCACCGCCGGACCCGTTGCGATGGGGATGCGCAAGCAACTGGTTGACATCCAGTACGGCCGCACCAACGATCCGCGCGGCTGGATCGTCAAGGTGTTCTGAGCGGCCGCCTCAAGGACCGCTGCGCAAAAGCCTCTCCATTTTCGTCATGCCCGTCTCGACCGGGCATGAGGTCTCCGGTCCCGCAGCCCCGTGGCGACACCGAAAATTAAACGTTGCGCTCTAAGCAGAAGCGAGAGCGCGAACCGGCCTCGCTCTTTGAGCCGCGCCAAGCATTGCTCGTTCATTCAAATTCTTGAATGGTCTCCCTCGCGAAGAACTGAGACAATGATCACATCCTTGATATGAGCAAGGTCGGGCGAATTCGCGAATCGTAAAAGCCGTGATGTTTCAGATTCAAGGCGTCAATTCCTCACACATGATCTTCGTTTCCAGGGTGCTCGGTCGAGGCCGCGCAAATCCGTCGATCCGGCAAGATTTGACCGCTAAAGCGCTTTCTTGAGCGAGCCTGCGGGTGAGACCGCGGTTGCCGCCATGCCCGTCGGCTGATACCAACGCGCGCGCGCGCCCCAAGCGTAGTGAACCAAATGGCCGACAAACCCAAAAAACCGCAGAAATTGAGAGCCCGGCTGCCGCGCGGGCTGGAGGATCGTGGTCCCGCCGCGATCTCAGCGACGCGTGCGATGACCGACAGGATTCGCGAGGTCTATGAGCGCTACGGCTTCGAGCCGGTCGAGACGCCGGCGATGGAGTTCACGGATGCGCTCGGCAAATTCCTGCCCGATCAGGACCGGCCGAACGAGGGCGTGTTCTCGTTCCAGGACGACGACGAGCAGTGGATATCGCTGCGCTACGACCTGACCGCGCCGTTGGCGCGCTATGTCGCCGAGAATTTCGACGCACTGCCTAAACCGTATCGCAGCTACCGCGCGGGTTATGTCTACCGCAACGAGAAGCCCGGTCCCGGCCGTTTCCGCCAGTTCATGCAGTTCGACGCCGATACGGTGGGAAGTGCGTCTCCCGCAGCCGATGCCGAGATGTGCATGATGGCAGCCGACACCATGGAGGCGCTCGGCATTCCCCGCGGCAGCTATGTGGTGAAGGTCAATAACCGCAAGGTACTTGATGGGGTCAGAGAAGCAATTGGCGTTACCGACGATGGTCAATGGCTGACGATTATGCGGGCGATCGACAAGCTGGACCGGCTTGGCATTTCCGGAGTTCAGCAATTGCTCGGCGATGGGCGCAAGGATGAATCGGGCGACTTTACGAAGGGGGCGGGACTTGGCCGAGCTGACATCGTCTTGATCACGAGCGTTATAGAGCCGGTCAATGAGTCCGAACAGAAAGACGCGCAAATCGATATTCGCTTGCGCGACAGCCAGGTTGGTCAGGAAGGCCGGGCTGAATTGGCGGAAATAAAGAGACTCGCCGCGGCATCCGGCTATGGCGATGACCGAATCCGCATCGATCCTTCCGTCGTGCGCGGTCTCGAATACTACACCGGCCCGGTCTACGAAGTTGAACTGACGCTCGAGACCAGGGACGAAAAGGGCCGCCCCGTTCGCTTCGGCTCCGTCGGCGGCGGCGGACGCTACGACGGGCTGGTCTCGCGCTTCCGCGGCGAACCGGTGCCGGCGACCGGCTTCTCCATCGGCGTGTCGCGGCTGCAGGCCGCGCTCACCATGCTCGGCAAGATCGACACCCGGCCTGAGTTCGGGCCTGTCGTGGTCACGGTGTTCGATCGCGAGCGCGTCGCCGATTACCAGAAGATGGTGGCGGAGCTGCGCAATGCGAATATCCGCGCCGAACTCTATCTCGGCAACCCCAGGAACATGGGCAACCAGCTCAAATATGCCGACCGTCGCAATTCGCCTTGCGTGATCATCCAGGGCTCGGACGAGAAAGCGCGCGGCGAGGTGCAGATCAAGGATCTGATTGAGGGCGCGAAAGCCGCCGCTGCGATCGCCTCCAACCAGCAATGGCGCGAAACCCGCCCGGCGCAGTTCTCCTGCGCCGAGGCCGACATCGTCGCCAGGGTGCGCGAAGTGCTGGCGCGCCATGATGTGAAGTGGAAGTGATGCCTCATGGTGAGGAGGCGCTCTTGCGCCGTCTCGAACCATGGACCCAATGGGGCCATCCTTCGAGACGCGGCTTGCGGCCGCTCCTCAGGATGAGGGCCGGTTTTGGCAAGAGTAACGGGAGCAACGACATGCCCGAGATTACCGTGAGCATGGCCGCTGGCCGCACCGACGAACAGAAGGTCGGCATGATGCGCGACATCACGCAAGCGCTGGTGAAGAACCTCGGCGTCGATGCCGAGGCGGTCGTGATCCAGATCAACGAAGCCCCACTGCACCACAAGATGAAGGGCGGCAAGACTTTTGTCGAGCGAGCGGCGGCTGCCAAGAAATGACTTTTCCGTCGTTCCCGCCGCAAGCTGGCGACGACGCTGATACGGACGCAACACGATGGATGCACGCGACGTTATCAAGGTCGGCATGAGCGCGGAACGCACGCTGGTGGTGCCGCTCGAGCGCGCGGTCGGGCATTTCGCTTCCTATATGCCGATGGTCTATGCCACGCCGATGATGATCCTGGAAATGGAGATGGCCTCGGCCGATGCGGTGACGCCGCTGCTCGAGCCGGGCTGGGTCACCGTCGGCACCGAGGTCGATATCAAGCACATCGCCGCGACCCCGGTCGGCGCCACCGTCCGCACCACCGCAAGGGTGATCGCGGTGGAGCGGCGGGTGATCCGCTTCGAGGTCGAGGCGTTCGATGAAAGGCGGCGCATCGGCGAAGGCCGCCATGCCCGCTGTCTCGTCAATGTCGAAAGGTTTATGAGCGGACTCGCGGCCGGCAGCCGCGAATAGCGACAATACAATCACTTCGCGAGGTCCTTTGACCGCTTGGTGGCGGCGGCGATCGCCTTGACCATCAGCGGCCGCATGCCGCCTGTGCCCATCAGCACTTCCAGCGCGGCAGCCGTGGTGCCACCGGGCGAGGTAACGTTCTGGCGCAGCGTCGCCGAAGACGCCTCCGACCGGCGCAGCAATTCGCCGGAGCCCGCGACGGTCTCGCGCGCCAGACGTGTCGCGAGCTCGGCGGGGAGCCCCGCCTCGACCCCGGCGCGCGCGAGTTCCTCCGCAAGCAGGAAAACATAGGCCGGACCGGAACCTGATACGGCGGTCACCGCGTCCATCAGCGTCTCGTCGTCGACCCATTCGACCGCGCCGGTGGCGCGCAGCAGCGCATCGGCGACGGTGCGCTGCGCCGCGCTGACATTTTGGGCGGCGACCGCTACCGTGATGCCGCGGCCAATCGCTGCCGGCGTGTTCGGCATCGCGCGCACGACCGCGCCGCCGCAGACCTCCGCGATCGAAGCAATGGTGGCGCCCGCCATGATCGACACCACCAGCGTCGCGGGACCGGTGAATGATTTGAGCGTCGCGCCGGCCCCGCGAAACGATTGTGGCTTGACCGCAACCACCAGCGTCTCGACCGTGCCGATGTCACTGGCCGCCGGATTGAGACGAATGCCCCTGGCAGTGAGCGCGGCGATCTCCGGCGAAGGCTGCGGCTCGATCACGACGACGCGGCCCGCCTCCAGCCCGCCGGCGAGCCAGCCCGTCAACATCGCGCCGCCCATCTTCCCCGCGCCGGCCAGCGCGAGGGTGCCTGTGAGATTCTGCAGCGCGTTGGCGGATTGCGAAGGCATATAAACAATACTCTCGTCGTCCCTGTGAACGCCGGGACCTATGACTCTGGCATTTCTAGTGAAATGCCGGAAAGGCCACAAGCGCTCTGGCTGAACATCAGCGGCACCGTCGCGCGATCAGCGCGATCCCGCTCACGCGAGGGTCCCCGACGATCCCAATATTTCCGTCGTGCCCGGGCTTGTCCCGGGCATCCACGTCTTTGCTGGAGTCGAAAACAAGCAAGGCGTGGATGGCCGGAACATAGGCGAACGGAAGCGACGCCGTCCTTCAGACGGCTATGTCCGGCCATGACGAAGAGATGCGTTATCGCCAGCCCCTACGCCTCTCCCTCGGTATCGAACATCACCGCGGTCATGGCCTCGGCTGCGGTCTTGCCGGCCCAGATCACGAACTGGAAGGCTGGAAAATAGCGCTCGCAGGCGTGGAGGGCGCCGCCCAGCAAGGCTTCGCATTGCGCGGTCGAGGCGGTGATGCCGCCGGGCAGCACCAGCGCCTGCCGGTACATGATCATGCCGGTGTGGGTCCAGATATCGAAATGCCCGACCCACAATTGCTCGTTGACGGAGGCGATCAGCCGCTGCACCTCGGAGCGGCGGGCGACCGGAACCTTCATGTCGAAGGCGCAGGCCAGATGCAGCGCCTCGATCTCGTTCATCCAGGTGAAGGACAATTGATAGTCGGTCCAGTTGCCCCTGGACACGATCGTCACTTCGTCCTCGCCCGAGCGTTCGAACGACCAGTTGTTATCGGCCGCGATATCCTCGACCACCGCGAGCGGGTTGTTCCGGGAATCGATAATGCTTTCGAGGAGGGACATTTTCCGTCTCGACCTTGTTCTTGATTGTGTTGATACGCACGCGAAGGGCGGCGCGCACGGATCTGATGCGTCGCTGCCGACTGCAATCCCTTCGAATGCTTTCGAACCTCGAATGCCTTGGCGGGCCTGCGTGGATCAAGTGATGTGATTTGCGGAATCGGCGCAACCGGGCCCCGAGTCCGTCCACAGGACAAAGCAGCGTCGTCCACAGGATCGCGCGTCACAGTCGTTAACAACGCGTTAACACAAAGAACAAAGCGGAATCGGATTCCTCTCGCGCCATGATTGTTGACGTGGCGCGGCCGGGATTTCGCCACGATCCGACTCCGCCGCGATCCGTTTCCGGGGACTGCCGGAACATTCCGGAGTCTGTTCGACGGCCTTTCCGGTGCTGCGGCCATGTGGATTCCGGGCGGCGATGCCGCTTGCTGAGCCGCCGGTGATTCGTCATAGTTCGCGTCAGGTCGTCCATGCCGGGCGGCCGATGTTCTCAGGGCGGGGTGAAAGTCCCCACCGGCGGTGAGGGTGCAAGCCCAAGCCCGCGAGCGCCTTCCACGCGACGCGTCGTCATGCGGAAGGGTCAGCAGATTCGGTGCGATTCCGAAGCCGACGGTTACAGTCCGGATGAGAGAGAACGGTGGCGAGGGCCCGCGCTTCTGCGCGTGCGTTCGCCGTTCCGTGTGCCCTGATTCTGGTCCTGAAAGAGGAAAGCCATGAATCAGATCATGAATCAGATGTTGCAAGAAGCCGAACGTCCCGAAGTCTCCCAAACCAGTCATGCGCCCGACACGCCGGATCGTCCGCCGCCGGCGCATCCGCGCTTCGCAAAGCCGCAGCGGATCGCCTTCGTGCAATCCTCCTGGCATCGCGAGGTGGTCGAGCAATGCCGCATCGCGTTCCTCGGCGAGATCGAGGCGCGCGGCATCGCCCGCGCGCAGGTCGACCTGTTCGCGGTGCCGGGCTCGTTCGAGATCCCGCTGCACGCGCAATTGCTGGCCAAGACCCGGCGCTACACCGCGATCGTGGCGGCGGGCCTGGTGGTCGATGGCGGCATCTACCGCCACGAGTTCGTCGCCGACACCGTGATCAAGGCGCTGATGGATGTGCAGTTGCGCACCGAAGTGCCGGTATTCTCGGCGGTGCTCACCCCGCAGCAAGTCCACGAAAGCGTCGTGCATCTCGATTTCTTCCGCCGGCATTTCGCCATCAAGGGCATCGAGGTCGCGGAAGCCTGCGCCAACACGCTGCACAGTCTGGAGCGGCTGCGCGGCCAGGTGGCGGCGGGGATCGTGTAGCAGGGGATCGTTCAAGACTGTTCATCGCGGACCTTTGCCGCAGAGTGGGACATGACGGCGCATTGCCGCGGCGCCTAGCGCCCGGATCGTGCGGCCGTCATTCGCCCAAAAAACAGGAGGGCGCAGGGAAACGCCGGGTGCCC
>JAGXAF010000163.1 GCA_018971675.1 Bradyrhizobium sp. | reverse complement strand
GGGCGTGCCGCGCGCGATGGTCTTCAGGTTGATATCCGGCGCCAGCGGCACCTTGCGGACGTGAACCTTCAAAATCTGCTCGCGGCCCACGACGTCCGGATTCGGCACCACGACCTGGCGGTCGAAACGGCCGGGACGCAGCAGCGCGGGATCCAGCACGTCGGGCCGGTTGGTGGCCGCGATCAGGATCACGCCTTCATTGGCCTCAAAGCCATCCATCTCGACCAGCAACTGGTTCAGCGTCTGTTCGCGCTCGTCATTGCCGCCGCCGAGACCGGCGCCGCGATGGCGTCCGACCGCGTCGATTTCATCGATGAAGATGATGCAGGGCGCGTTCTTCTTGGCCTGCTCGAACATGTCGCGGACGCGGCTGGCGCCGACGCCGACGAACATTTCGACGAAGTCCGAGCCTGAAATGGTGAAGAACGGCACGTTGGCTTCGCCGGCGACCGCGCGCGCGATCAGCGTCTTGCCGGTGCCGGGAGGGCCGACCAAAAGCACGCCGCGCGGAATCCGCCCGCCGAGGCGCTGGAACTTGCCGGGGTCGCGCAGGAATTCGACGATCTCCTGCAGGTCCTGCTTGGCTTCGTCGACACCCGCGACGTCCTCGAAGGTCACGCGGCCGTGCGCCTCGGTCAGCATCTTGGCGCGCGACTTGCCGAAGCCCATCGCCTTGCCGGCGCCTCCCTGCATCTGGCGCGACAGGAATATCCACACGCCGATCAGCGCGATGAATGGCAGCCAGGAAACCAGTAGCGATACGAACCAAGGCACGTTGTCGCCGGGCGGCTTCGCGGTGATCGCGACCTTGCCGTTATAGAGGCGCGAGACCAGCGTTGGATCGCTCGGCGCATAGGTTTGGAACGACGTATTGTTGGTGAAGGTACCGTGGATTTCCGGCCCCTGGATCACGACGTCGCGAACGTGGCCAGCATCAACTTCCGTCAGCAATTGCGAGAACGAGATGTCCTGCGCGGAGTTGTGCTGGCCAGGATTCTGGAACAGCGTGAACAGTGCCAACAAGAGCAAAACAATAATGACCCAGAGGGCGAAATTGCGCAGATTGGCGTTCATCGATCTTCCTTCGTGGTCGCGCGGATCGCGGCCCTGTGACAATAACCTTGGCAGTTGGTCGGGCCAGCCCACAGGAAGGTTCCTGCTCGACTGCTCCACAATCTACCCGACTGCTCTACAATCTAAGTGTCACCTCGGTCGCTGCCAAGGGAACCACGCAGGACTATTTAGCGCATTCTAGCGCGATTCCCGTTCAAATAATGGCGCTTGAGCCAGTGTTTTCGCGGGTGGTTAAGGCTTGGGTCGGAGTTTCGCACAATTCTGTGCGACGAACAGCACCCCCTCACCCCCCAAAAACCGGACCCGTTGATCTCCCTCTTAGTCCCGTCGACGACGTGGCGGCGCCGGTTCGATGCGGATTTGTCCGGCAGCCATGCTGATCATGGCACCGCCCAGGGTCTGTTTCAGCTTTGGAGGACGGTTACCGGGCTTTTTCGCGCCGGCTCGTTCCAGGCCCGACAGCAACGCCTCGACCTTGCCAAGTTCGGCTGGTCCCTCATGGCCGAACCGATCGATGGCACGCTGCAACAGCCTGATGCGAATCTCCTCGGGTACAGCGGCAAAGGCCGCAAAGTCGAAGATTCTTGCAGGAGGCCCAACGCGCGAGGCGGCGCGCTCCTTCAAGGCGAGATAGCGTTCGGCGCCGTCAGCCAGCACTTCAACCGCCGCGTCGGCGCGCGCCAGCCGGGCGGCCAGCCTGGCCAAATTCCTGGGCAAATTCCTGGGATCGCCGCCCTCGGCTGCCAGCGCCGGCATCAGCGCGCGCAGCCGCGGCCGCGTGAAATGCATGTCGCGATTGCTGGGGTCGTCGGCAAAGCCGATCTTTGCTTTCCGGAGCGTCGCGACCAGCCGCGCCTTCGGAACCTGTAGCAAGGGGCGCGCCAAAACCACGCCATGGCGTGGGGATTGCCTGGCCATCGCCGCGAGACCGGCGATGCCGCTGCCGCGCAAAAGCCGCATCAACAGCGTCTCGGCCTGGTCGTCGCGGGTATGCGCGGTAAGGATATGGGTGGCGCCGTGGTCCTGTGCGGCCTTGGCCAGCAGCCGGTAGCGCTCGGCCCGCGCCGCAGCCGGCACTCCCGTTTTCGGCTTGGCACCGCGCCAGCGCAGGGTGTGGTGCGGCAGACCGAGGCTGCGGGCCAGACGCTTGACGTCGCTCGCCTCGCGCGCGGACGCCGCACGCAAGCCGTGATCGACGGTGACGACGACAAGGCGCGGACCGCGGGCCAGAGCGCGGCGCCAACGCGCCATAAGCCACATCAGCGCGACGGAATCCGGGCCGCCGGAAACCGCAAGCACGATGGCGGGCGCCGTTTTCCAGTCCGCGAACAGGCGTTTCGCTTCGGTTGCGGAAATCGCGGAGTCATCGTCGTCGGGCATGGCATCGCCGGACTATATCACCGGCCCTTCTGTGCCGATATGCGGTGCATTGCCATGCACCCATGGTGGTCGGCAAATGGCTTCAGCACTTCACGCGCTTCTGCTCGCGATCGACCGCGGCTTTGACCCCGCTCGAAGCACGGGGATATTTCCGCGTCACCTCACCGAAGGCGGCGCAGGCGGCCTCTTTCTCCTTCAGGGCCGCCAGCGACTGGCCGAGCCGCAGCAAGGCATCGGGAGCCTTCGCCGATTTATCGAATTTGGAGGTCACCGCCAGGAAGGCCTCCGCGGCCTCGCGATATTGCTGGCGCTGAAAGAAGCTTTCTCCAAGCCAGTATTGCGAGTCGGCCAATAGCGGATCGTTCGGGTATTTCTGGCCAAAATTGCGCATGGTTTCTTCAGCCAGCGCATAATCCTTGCGCTGCATATAACCGATGCCGAGATCGAACTCATCCCTGGGCGTGGCCGATGGCGGCAGGGTGGTCAGCCGGGTCCCGGCGCCCGGCGCCTGCGGCGGCGCACCGCCCCCATTGATCTGATTGGTGCTTTCGATATTGAGCGGCTCGCCCGCGGCGCGTCCGCCGGGCGCGCCGACCGGCGCTTCGATCGGCAGTCGGCCACCGCCGAGCGCGTGTGGAGCACCCGGCGCATTGGGATTTTGATTTGGATCAAAGGCGTCGCCGCGGCTCCGGCCAGGCACGACCATGGGCTCCTGGACGACTGGCGCCGGAGCGGCCATCTGCTGGCCGTAGCCCGGCTGAGGTTGCGACGAAGGATAGGCCGGGTTCGGGGCAGGATTCGGCTGCGGCGGGGGAAGCGCCGCGACGTTCGGCTGCGCCGCCGCCGGCTGACCGCCGGGCCCGGCTTGCGCGCCACCCAGCATCCTAAGTCTCTCCTGAAGCAGCTGATTCTGGTGCTGCAATTCCTCGTTCTGACCGGTGAGTTGCCGCAGCTGGTTCTCAAGCCGCTCAATCTGCATCTGCGGATCGCCATCGTCGGATTGCGCGAACGCCGCTGACGGCAGTACCTGCGATCCGAGCGCCAGCGCCGCGGCGAGCGACAAGGCGCGCGTAATCCCGCGGGGAACTCCGCGGGCCGTTCGATGACATCTGGACGACATGATGTTGGCCTGACGACGCAATCTGCGTGATATCGGGAGCGGCGATGACAATATCATTGAATCATTGAGAGCGGGAGTACGCCAAAAATGTGACTGGTACAAACGGCTTACACAAACGTGTGACGCAAACGGCTTTGGCGGCGCCGAAACAAAACCGGCGCCCGAGGGCGCCGGCGACAAAACCTTGAATGACGTAAGCCTTATGAACTGGCGTTCAGCACGGTGACCGCGCGACGATTTTGCGACCAGCACGAAATGTCGTTGCAGACCGCGACCGGACGTTCCTTGCCATAGGAGATTGTCCGCATCCGGCTCGCATCGATGCCGTGCGAAACAAAATAGGCGCGTACCGTCTGGGCGCGCCGCGCGCCGAGCGCGATATTGTATTCACGGGTGCCGCGCTCGTCGGCGTGGCCCTCGATCGTGAAGGAGTAGCGGTTATAGGTCTGCAGCCACTGCACCTGCTTGTTCAGCGTGGCGATCGCCTGCGGCGACAGATCGGTCTGATCACTCTCGAAAAACACGCGGTCGCCGACATTTACCACGAAATCCTGCTGGCTGCCCGGGGTCGCAGCGCTCGCCATCGCGCCGCCATCGGCGAGGTTCTTGTTGGCGCAGGCGCCCATCGACAGCGCCACCGCGAATACCGCAGCCAGCTTCAATCCCTGGAGGATGCGTATCTGAGATATCATTCCGGAGCCTCCACGCTCGCGTTTTTCAACTGTCATCCGGTCTACAGGGGGATGGTTAAACGAACGTTCCGTCAACCTTGACGGGGTATTGCCAGAACCGGTCAAATGCCCCCAAACGGCGAAAACCAGCCGCGGTAGTTAATGAGTTGTAAATGTGGCGCGAGGGTGGAGGGTAGCCGGGAGGCGGCACGGCAGGGTTTGGGGCAAATCCGAAATCGCCCCGCAAACCGAGCGCCCTACGGGAAACAGAGGTGCCGCGCCGGGGCCCGATCGTCAGGAGCGATGCGGAACAATCGACGCGCGTGCGAACGGCAAGATATCCGGCTGCGACGAATAACGCTCACCGCTGCGCTGAAACAGCATCCGCCGTTCGAACGCGCTGGAGCGCATAAAGGGGAAGCGCTGAAACACTTTCTCGCGAATCGCCGGATAGTCAGCCGCCATCAAGCCAACCGGCTTGATCAGTCCCGGATACCGCCGCGGCTCGCCCCAAGGCTTCTGCAAAAACACCTTGCGGTAGAAAGCCCGATGTTCAGGGCGAACATTGGCCAGCCCGATATCGGCGTTGAAATGGGCGCAGGCCACCCAGCCGAGCCTGACCGTGACGTAGGGCAACTCGGGGAACCGCCTCACCTTGTCGGGATCGGCAACGAAGCGGGTCGGATCCACAATGACGCACCCGCGATCCAGTTCGGGATACAGCATGTCGTTGAACATTTCCGATGATATCGATTCCCGCCATTCCGAGGTCAGCACGCTGATCCGAATCGAACTGAACAATTCGCCACGAAAATAAACGCCGAACGTATAACTATTCGGCAGATCATCGTAACGGTCGGTCACCCGCTGTGCTTCAGAAGGCAAGATGGCGCCTTCGCGCAGATAGGCGCGATAACGCATGTGATAAATGGTATCTTTTTCCGCTGCAGTCTCGACGAGGCGGTAGTCGACGTGCTCGAGAAGATCGCCGCAGCGCTCGGGGGCAAGGGCAATTGCTTGGGTCGCAGACCTCATGAAATGTTCCGTTGACGCAAACAACTCTCGAGCGAGCGTTAAAAGGTTAACATCTTCTTAATCCGCGTGCAAAGAGATCGGGTGATTAAGGTTAATCCCAAAGGGATAACGAACGCTCCACAAATGGTACGGGACGAGGAAAAATTTTCAGGCGATCGATCGCGAGCGTACCACTTGCATCAGCTCTTCTTGGCGGCCATGCGAGGCGTTGAGCAATTGACGTATCCGCGCCGCGGGAACCGGACGGCTGAACAGATAGCCCTGCCCCTCGGTTACGGTGCCCTCGGCGTTGATCAGTTCGAACTGCTCATTGGTTTCGATGCCCTCGACCACCACCGACATTCCCAAGTCTGCGCTTAGCCGGGCTACGCCGCGCAGCAATGTCAGCGGACGCTCGCTATCGATGCCTTCGAGGAACGAACGGTCGATCTTGACCTTCTGCAGCGGAAAATTGTGCAGATAGCTCAGGCTGGAATAGCCGGTGCCGAAATCGTCGAGCGAGATTCGCACGCCGATGGCGCGCAGTTGCGACAGCAGGTCATGGGTCAATTGCGTATTGCGCAACAGCGAGGATTCGGTGATCTCGATCTCGAGGCGATGCGCAGGCAGCCCGGAGACCTCGAGCGCGTAACGGACCTCGCTCAGCACATCGCGCTGATGGAATTGCTGCGGCGAGAAATTGACCGCGACACTGACGCCTTCGGGCCACTTCATGCATTCCATGCAGGCCTTGCGCAGGATCCAGCGGCCGAGATCGACGATCAGGCCCATATCCTCGGCAACTGGAATAATATCGATCGGGGAAACCCTGCCCCGGGACGGGTGATTCCAGCGCAGCAGCGCCTCGCAGGCGGAAATCCGGCTCGACTTCAAATTGACCAGTGGCTGATAGAACAGCTCGAATTCCTCATTGGCCAGCGCCCTGCGCAGGTCGAGTTCCAGGATGCGCCGCGCCTCGACGGTATGCGCCATTTCGGCGCGGAAGAAGCAGAAGGTTCCGCGACCGTCCGCCTTAGCGCGATAGAGCGCCATGTCGGCGTTCTTCAGCAAGGTATCGGCGCTGACGCCGGCCTCCGTCATCGCGATACCGACGCTGGCGCCGATCTCGACCAGATGATTGTCGATCTGGTAGCGCTCGCTAAGCCGGTCGACGATGCGACGCGCCAGACCCGCCGCGTCCTCCTGCGATTCGATATTCTGCTGGTACACCACGAATTCGTCGCCGCCGAAACGTGCGACAAAATCCTCCGGCCGCAGCATGGCACGCAATCGCTCGGCCACAGCGCATAGCAACGCGTCGCCGCAAGGATGACCGAGCGTATCGTTGACCTGCTTGAATTGATCGAGATCGACAAACAGCAGCGCCGACCGACGCTCGGCATCGTCGTAAGCCGCGAGCATCCGGCCGATTTCGTCGCGGAAATTGAGTCGGTTGGGCAGTTCCGTCAGCTCGTCGTAGCGCGCCAGGTGGCTGATCCTGGCTTCGGCCCTGCGCCGCTCGGTGATGTCCTCCACCAGCACGACCGTGCCGCCGCCGGCCATCGGCTGGAATGTCCATGAGAGCGACCGGGCACGAACGACGTCGGGATCGGTCGTGACAATATCCCTTGCGTGCGAGTTCTCGATTTCCGAGAGGATCATTCTCCCATCCTCCGCCGAGATCGACCCGGCGCTGACGCAGGCAGAGACGATGTCGGGCGCGTCCGCGCCGTGATGCACGAGATCGCCGGACAGCATCGTCATCTCGCCGAAGCGGCGGTTCATGACCGCGAGCTGTCCATCACCACGGAACATGCACAGGCCATGTGGCATGTTATTCAGCGCGGTGTCGAACTGGCTTGCCAGTGCTGCCTCGCGCTCGCGCCCGATCAGTGCCCGCACGAAAATCCTCTGCAGGCCGGTCGAGATGTGTTTCAGCGACAGAAAGAACAGCACGTTGAAGACGGCCATTCCCACGTAATATGGGTTTCCATATAACACGAGTGCCAGCGTCAGCGGGCCGCAAGCGAGCAGCATCTGGATATGGAAAATCCACGGGCGGCCGTAGGTCCGGCCACTACCAGCCGCCATGTAGCACAACGTAACGGATATGCAGATCAGATGGGCGACCGAATCGTTGCTCCTCTGCAGCACGACAATGCACCACAGCCCAAGGGCGGCGGCATAAACCATTGCGCCGGCCTGGTAGCGAACCTCCCAGCGTGCCGCTTCATCGACAGTCACGTTGGACCTGCGTTGCAGATAACTGCGCATATCCAGCGCACGGACCCCGCCGGTCACAACCAGCAACGCGACGCAGGACCACAACCACACATTGCCGGTTTTAATCGCGGTCATGATCGCGGCCACGGCGGCGCACAGCGCGCCCGCGAACATCGGGCCCGGGTCTGAGAATAGCGAATCGATCAGTGCCGCGTAAATCGACGGCGACATCTCTTGATCGGGATCGTTGTCTTTGGCTGTAACCTGCATGAAGGGCACAGATCTTTTAAAGATGCCCGATTTTTACCGGCCGCAGATGAAGCCTTTCTGAGGGAATATCGTTACCGAGATATGTTTTTCGTTCCGCGGAACGGAAATATGCTCATTAATTCAGTGAGCTAGGCATCTTTTGCCCGGTCGCTTGCGCAGGTGCGACAGATCGCGCGGGTTGACATGCATCC
>JAGXAF010000162.1 GCA_018971675.1 Bradyrhizobium sp. | reverse complement strand
CGATCGGCTGGTGGGGCGGTAGGGCTTTCTACACATCATCGTTCCGGAATGACGAAGCACTTTTCCGTCAAGCCCGGCCGTGACGAAACCGAATATCGCCTACACTCCCTTCTTCGCCCCCGGTCGCGCGCGCTTGTGGAAGATGGCGCCGAGCGCCTTCCAGTAGATGCCGGGGAGCAGCCGTTGCACGACGTCGACGAACTTCGCGTCGAAGCCGATCAGGATGCGCGGCTCGTTGCGCTCGATGCCTTCGGCGATGCGTATGGCGGCGGCTGCGGGCGTGGTGCGCGCGGCGTTGTCGAAGCGCTCGATCGATTCGGCGCGGCGGGCATTGTCGGTGATGCCGCCACCGAGGCCGGAGTTGCGGACGATGTTGGTGGCGATGCCGCCGGGATGCACCACCGACAGCCGGACCGGGCTGTTGGCCGCCCGCAATTCGTGGCGCAGGCTTTCGGAAAAACCGCGCACCGCGAATTTGGCCGCCGCATAGGCGGTCTGGCCCGGCGGCGCGATGATGCCGAACACGCTGGAGAGGTTGACGATGTGCGCCTCGCGCTGTTTGGCGAGATGCGGCAGGAACGCGCGCGTGCCGTGCACCACGCCCCAGAAATTGATGTTCATCAGCCAGTCCATCTGGGCCTGGTCGATCTCGTCGAAGCTGCCGATCAGTGCGACGCCGGCGTTGTTGACGACGATGTTGAGGTTGGGATAGGCGGCGATCGCGGCGGCGGCGAAATCCTGGATCTGGGCGGGCTGCGACACGTCGACAAGATGCGTCGTGACCTTGCATCGCTTCGCCTTGCCGATCTCGGCGGCGACCGCCTGCAGGCCGGCCTCGTCGCGGTCGCCCAGCGCAAGATGACAGCCGCGCGCGGCGAGTTCCTGCGCCAGCGCCCGGCCGATGCCACTGGCCGCACCCGTGATCGCGGCGGCGGCTCCCTGGATTGCGGTCATGACAGCCTCCAGTTGGGGACGGATATCGCGAAGGTCGATCGCGCCGGCCAAGCCTTATACGCCTCGCGCGTTTTGGCAACCAGCGTGCGCCCGGCGGCGCAGGCTTTCGTGGCCTTTGGTGTTCGTGCTCTACGGCCTGTTCGCCGCCGCGGTCCGCGACCGCATCGTCACCCGTCCCAACGTCATGAAATGGCTGCGCCGTATCTTCGCCGGCGGCTTTGTCGCGCTCGGGGCCAGGCTCGCATTGGCGGAGCGATGAGCCGTCATGCCCGCGAAGGCGGGCATCCGGTAATACGAGGTCTTGTCGATGAACTCGGAGCTTGCGGAATACTGGATCGCCCGGTCAAGCCGGGCGAGGACGTCTTCCGGTTGGCAAGTCCCCCCAAAATCAAAAGGCGGACCCAAGGCCCGCCATTTCGATCCCCCGAAGCTGGAAGCCCGGGCAGAGCGCGGGCTCTACCCGGGCATGAAGTTACTTCTTTTTGGCCTTCTTCGCCTTCTTGGCCTTTTTCGCCTTCTTCGCCTTCTTAGCCATAACATCCTCATTCAGGTTTAATGGATTTAAACGCGACACGAGGCATGCTCGGCGGAGGGCCAACCTCGCAACATCCTCGCAGCCATCCGAGCAGATTCGCGGCGCGCTGCCCCGCGCAGTCACGCCGCTGTCACGGCGTTATCCACAGTTGTTGCGCGTTTTCGCCCGATTTCGCACAGAATTTGCAGAGCTGCGCATCCGTTGATGACGTTGCTCGTTTCGAGCGAGGCGTTCGGCGCGCAATGCGACAGGGTTAACGAGATGCCAATGCGAGCGGCGCATCTGCTTCGATCTGGAACGGACGAGGCGCTTCCTGCATTCACCAATTCAAAACCAAGGCTCCGATCGCCGCGCGCAATTGAGAATCCGTTAAGCGGCAAGACTACATGATGGTCCGGGAAACCACGGGGATGGTCCGTAATCGGGGCAGGCGATCGAACGGGGGGGACGCGATCTGCGTTCTTGATACAAGATGCTGAACATTCCGACGCTGTGGACGGTGTTCGTCGTCAATTTTCTCGCGCTGGGCCTGTTCTGGACCTATCTGGCGCGCAGCTTTCCCAAATTCCATGCCGCGCCGTTCTGGGCCGGCTCGTCGTTCTTCGGCGCTGCGGGAGCGGCGGCGGCGACGCTGCACTTCCATTTTTTGCCGACGTTGTTGCCGCTATGGGCTGGTGGCACGATGTTGATTTTCTCCGCCTGCCTTGCCACGCTCGGCATCAAGCGGTTCTACGGCCAGTCGGTGCGGTGGCGCGGCAGCGCGCTTATCACCGGATCAAGCGCGGCGGCCATAGCCTTCTTCATCTACGGATATGACAGCACCGCGATGCGGATTTTCGTCTATTCGCTCGGAGAGATGCTGCCCCTTATGCTGTCGCTGAAACTGCTTCTGTCGTCGCGCGACGGCCGCAACAGCCCGGGCGCGCGGCTCGCCGGTATTGTCACCATCGGGATCATCGCGCTCTACAGTTTCCGTGCGGTCGGCTATGTCGTCGATCGGGTCGGCGACTTCAGCATAGCCAATCCTGATCCGCTGCAGTCGCTGTTGACGCTGGCGCTGATGTTCCTGTGGATGATCTGGAATTTCAGCCTGCTGCTGATGGCGATCGACCGGCTGCGCAACGACGTCGCCGATCTCGCGCTGCTCGACGATCTCACCGGCGTCGGCAACCGGCGGCACCTCTTGCAGCGGCTGTCCGAGGAATGCGCGCGCTCCGAGCGCAGCAACGAACCTTTTGCGCTGCTGGCGATCGACCTCGACGGTTTCAAGGGCATCAACGACACCCACGGTCATGCCACCGGGGATGCCTGCCTGCAGCATTTCACGCTGATGGCGCAAACGCGCTTGCGACCCAGCGACATGCTGGCGCGCAGCGGAGGTGACGAGTTCTGCGTGGTGCTGCCGGCCTCCAGCGCGCGCGAAGGCGCGACCATCGCCCGGCGTATCCTGGCGGTGTGCCGCGCGGACGCCGAGCAATGCGTCGGTGCCGATGTCCCGGTTGCGGTTTCGATCGGGGTGGCGCAGTGGACCGAGGAGATCGGCGCATTCCCCGACCGGCTGATCGCGGCCGCGGATCAAGCGCTGTATGAGGCCAAAAGGAGCGGCCGCAACTGCTACGCGGTGCATGGAGCGGTGTCGCCGCCGCTGGCGCCGGATTATGAGGCGCTGCCGGAGCAGGCCCTGCCCAAGACCGCCTGAGCGTGGTAGAGCGTTTTCGAGCGAAGCATGCCCTCGGACTTGATCGGCGATTGCCCGGACCGAAGAAGATGATGTTGCGGCTGCTTGCGGTGGTGGTTTGCGCCGCGGTTGTTTTTCCGGCGTCCGCCCGGACGCCTGACCTCGCGGCGATCGCGCGCTTGTCGGGCACGCCCGATATTCCCGGCCTGAAAATGGTCTGGCTCGCGCCTTGGGGCGACGTTGCAAAGGCTCATCCCTGGCGCAACATCATCGTGCACCGGACCGAGGGGCCGGCTGGCTCCGCTCGTAGCGGCGCCCTCGAGCAGAACAAGAACCCGACCCGGCGTGGCGTCACGGTCTGGGTCGAGACCGACGGCACGGTGTATTGGGCGGTGGCGGAAAACCTGGTCCCCACCCATGGCGATGGCGGCAACCGCAACGACAATAAATACATCGATAACGGGCCGACCTACCATCAGGTGGTCGGCAGCAATTCGATCGGGGTGGAATTTGCCGGCAATTATCCCGACGTGACGCGGGAGGCCACCGCGGCGCAGGTCGCGGCGTGGCGGATTCTCGTGCAGGTTCTGCGGGCGCGCTACGGCATTCCCCTCGGCCACGTCTATGCGCATAACTGGATCGATTTCAAGGACGCGCGCTATTGCGAGGGCTGCGCGCTCGCGACCATGGCGCGGCAATGGGGCGAGTAGCTTTTGGCGACCCGTAGCGTTTTCGAGCGGACCTCGGACCTGATCCGTGGGTGGACACCGGTTCGCATAGCAATCCAGTTTACGCAGATTGCGTAGACTTATCTGCGGCAGAAAGCGCGTCGAAATAAAAAGGCTCAGATCGGCTGCGCCATCCAGCGGAAGATCCGGCCGATCAGTCCGGGACGGCGCGGGTGCTGCGGCGGCTGGATGTCATCATTCCCGGGCTCGGCGATGCAGCGGTCGTAGAGATATTCGTAAAATCGGAGATCATTCGGCTCGGTGACGGTAAAATTCACTTTCCCGACAAACACGGTGTATTGGTAGAAAAACGGTCCGATCCACGGCCCTTCCGGCGAGGCGCGATCCTTTGATATCACGAACTCCGACGGCTCCAGCCCGTGCGCGAGCATCGCGTTTTCGAGTTCAGGCAGTTTGCGCATGAACTCGGCGGAAAATCCGCCGACGGTCGATTGCAATTTGATCGCCATGGTGTCCGCCAGAACGTTTCAGCCGCGACGGGCGCGACCGCTTTTTAGTCGACCAGTCGGACCGCGCGGTTCAAGCCGCTGCCGAACCCGCCGGCGTCCTGGTCTCGCGAGGTGACATCCTCGCGAGGTGACATCGGCATTTCGTTCGTCCAAAAAAAAGCCGGCGTTGCCGCCGGCTTTGATGTCCTGTCGCGATGTCGCGGGATTAGAGCGCTGCTTCCAGCGCCTCCTGCTCCTGGCGGGCGATGGTGCCCTTGACCGCTGACTGCACCTTTTCAAAGGCGCGGACTTCGATCTGCCGCACGCGCTCGCGCGACACGCCGAATTCGGCGGCGAGATCTTCCAGCGTCATCGGCTCTTCAGCCAGGCGCCGGGCCTCGAAGATCCGGCGCTCACGCGGGTTGAGCACGCCGATCGCGCCATTGAGCGCGTCACGACGATGGTCGAACTCCTCGTGCTCGGCCATCAGGGCTTCCTGGTTGGGCGAGGTGTCGACCAGCCAGTCCTGCCATTCGCCGGCCTCGCCATCGTCGCGGATCGGCGCGTTGAGCGACGCGTCGCCGCCGAGCCGGCGGTTCATGTCGACCACGTCCTGGTCCGTAACGCCGAGCCGCCTGGCAATCAGCTTCACCTGGTCGGGGTGCAGATCGCCCTCGTCCAGCGCCGAGATCTTGCTCTTGGCCTTGCGCAGGTTGAAGAACAGCTTCTTCTGGTTCGCGGTGGTGCCCATCTTCACGAGCGACCACGAGCGCAGGATGTATTCCTGGATCGACGCCTTGATCCACCACATCGCGTAGGTGGCGAGACGGAAGCCTTTTTCGGGCTCGAACCGCTTCACCGCCTGCATCAGGCCGACATTGCCTTCCGAGACGACCTCGGAGATCGGCAAGCCGTAGCCGCGATAGCCCATGGCGATCTTGGCCACGAGCCGGAGATGGCTGGTGACGAGTTGATGAGCCGCGCCACGATCGTCGTGCTCACGCAAGCGCTTGGCGAGCATGTATTCCTGCTCGGGTTCCAGCATGGGAAACTTGCGGATCTCGGCGAGGTAGCGAGACAGGCCGGACTCTCCATTGAGGACCGGCAGGGTAGCTGTGCGGGCCATTCGAGCGCCCTCCACTTTGGTTCAGGCCCCCGATAGCGGCGGGCCAGGCTGGCGACTGCTGGGTTAAAGCCAGTCGCTCTGCGATGTTCCTGCGTTGGGGATTCAACGCAGATGCAACATACACCAAACGGCGCCGGACTTGAAAGTTAAACCCCCGTCACGTTCCGGTGTGACTGCCATAACTGGTTGGCATATCGGGACTTTTCTAGCCGTCCTGCGTCATAGCGCCGCTCTCAGGGACCGCCGCAAAAGAGCGAGTTCCGCCGGCAAATCCGACTTCCACTCCAGAATCGCCCCCGTTTTCGGGTGTTCCAGGGTCAAGAGGTATGCATGTAGCGCTTGGCGGTCGAGGGCCGCCAAGGCCGCCCTCGCCTCTGGCCCAAGCTGCGCGGCCTTGGTCTTGAAGTGGGGGCCATAGACCATGTCGCCCATCAGGGGATGGCCGATATGGGCGAGGTGTACCCGGATCTGATGGGTGCGGCCGGTTTCGAGCTCGCAGGCAATCAGGGAAGCCACCGGCTTGCCGTCCGTCCCCGTAAAACTCTCGACGATCTCCCAGTGGGTGACGGCGTGGCGCCCGCCTTCGCGCACCGCCATTTTCTCCCGCGCATGCGGATGGCGGTCGATCGGGGCCTCGACGGTGCCTCGGGCGCGATTCGGCACTCCCCAGACGAAAGCGAGGTAGCCGCGCCGCATCTCGCCGGTTTTGCCGTGATCGGCGAATTGCGCTGACAGCGACTGGTGCGCGGTGTCGTTCTTGGCGGCGACCAGAAGGCCGGACGTATCCTTGTCGAGTCGGTGCACGATGCCCGGCCGCCTCACGCCGCCGATGCCGGAAAGGCTGTCCCCGCAATGGGCGATCAGCGCATTGACCAGCGTGCCGGTTTCATGGCCCGCGCCCGGATGCACGACGAGCCCGGCGGGCTTGTCGATGACGACGAGGTCGTCGTCCTCGTAGACGATATCGAGCGCGATATCCTCGCCCTGCGGCGCGGCGGCGACCGGTTCCGGCACGTCGATTGTGATCGTATCGCCGCGACCGACATGATAAGCGGGGTCGCGGACGGGCGCGCTTTTCACCGCGACCCGGCCGGCCAGGATCAGCGCCTTCAGGCGGGAGCGCGACAGCTCGGTCAAATGAGCGGCCAGCACGCGGTCCAGCCGGGGCGATCCCTCGCTGCCCTCGACGATGACTTCCAGCCGCTGATTGTTACCCACGGTGAGCGTTACTCAAATGTCGTTTCAAAGAGCAAAATGACCGATACCGTTGCGAGCCAACCGACACCCGAACAGGCCGCGCTGTTTGCGCGCGTTAGGCGCATGATGCTGATTGCGGGCCTGACAACGGGGCTCGCGGTTGCGGCCGTTTTGATCGCCATCGGCTACCGTCTTTTCAAGGCGGAGGGAAGCGCCAATCCGGCCGAGGTGACGGCCGTTCTGCCCAAGGGTGCCAGGATCGTCTCGACCGGGGTTGCCGGCGAGCGGGTGGTGGTGACGCTCGATATCGGCGGGGCGACCGAAATCCGCACCTACGATGCGCATACCCTTAAAACAATCGGTCGGCTGCGGTTCGTCAACGAGCCGTAGCTCTTTGCGTCACCTCTCCTTGTGGGCCGGGAGAGGGAGCACCGCTCCTCGTCGAGGTGTGTCGGACTGACCAAATCTCAAGCCCCGCCTTGCCGCGGCCCCGTTTCAAGGCTATTCCCTTGGGCCTCACGCTCCCTTCGTCTAGCGGTTAGGAAACCTAATACCCCCCTTCGACCCTACCATGTATGTAGGTTCAAGGACTTAACCGCGTTAGACATCCCAAAAGGGAGCGAAACGAGCCCACTTTGGTAGGTTCGGAAAATCGTAGGCTCCGTTCGTCTAACGGTCAGGACGTGGCCCTCTCAAGGCCAAAATAGGGGTTCGATTCCCCTACGGAGCGCCACCGATCAAGATCTTCTCATCTGGACAGCAAGGGCACGGTGCCGCGCCGCCTCTTCCGTACGTCGCGTCGTCGGGACGGGGGACCTTTTGGCAGGTCTGCTCTCACAAGCGGATTTCATCAGGTGAGAATCGCTGGCGCTCGATCTGGGCCGTTGATCTGGGTCAAGCTACCCCGTCACCGACGTCCAGAAGCTGCGAGATAGCGGTAACGGGTTGGCCGGCGCGAAGGGGCTTGGCGAGAAGGACGCTGTTCGCCGCCAGCAGGCTTATGTCCGAGCTACGCTACACCCCAAGTTTCTTCGATCCGCGCTGGCAGATGGGGATCGTCGGCGAAAAGCGGCAGTCGCGTCATCCAAACAGCCCACCGTCCGATGGCCTTGCGCTGGCCTTCAGTAAGCCCCGACACACGCGTTTCGAAGATTTTGCGCTTCGTCGGGTTGCTGGCTGGCGGATGCTGGATGCTGCCGACGGCTATTGCAGCGAGTCCGTTATGGCGGGCTTTCGGGATCCGCAGGTCCAAACAAATGGTCATCCATGCCGGCAAGAACGCTCGCCA
>JAGXAF010000008.1 GCA_018971675.1 Bradyrhizobium sp. | reverse complement strand
GATGGTGCTGGCGATCGGTCTCGTCGTCGACGACGCCATCGTGGTGGTGGAGAACATCCACCGCCACCTCGAGGAGGGCAAGCCTCCGGTACAGGCGGCGATGCAGGGCGCGCGCGAGATCGTCGGTCCGGTCATCTCCATGACCATTACGCTGGCCGCGGTCTATGCGCCGATTGGCTTCCTCGGCGGCCTGACCGGCGCGCTGTTCCGCGAATTCGCCTTTACGCTAGCGGGCGCGGTGATCGTTTCGGGCGTGATCGCGCTGACGCTGTCGCCGATGATGTGCTCGGTGTTCCTCAAGAGCGCGGAGGAGGGGCGTTTTGCCGGGATTGTCAATCGCATCTTCGGTTCGGTGACGCGATGGTACGGCCGGCAGCTCGATCGGTCGCTCGACTATCGCCCGATCACCGCGATGTTCGCGCTGACCATCCTTGGGCTGGTCGGCTTTCTCTATACGCACACCTCAAAGGAACTGGCGCCGGAAGAGGATCAGGGCATCGTATTCGCAGTGACCAAGGCGCCGAAATACGCCAATATCGACTATATCGATTATTACGGCGCGAAGCTCGACAAGGTGTTTGCGAGTTTCCCGGAAACCGATCTGCGCTTCGTTCTGAACGGCATCAACGGTCCGCAGGGCGGCATCGCAGGCATGCTGCTCAAGCCGTGGGACGAGCGGAAGCGCTCCTCGATCGCGCTCAAGCCATTGGTGCAGGAGCAACTCAGCAAGATCGAAGGCGTCAACGCCTTCGCCTTCAACCTGCCGCCGTTGCCCGGTGGTCCCGGCGGTTTGCCGGTGCAGATGGTGATCTCCTCGACCAACGGATTCCAGTCGGTTTATGAGCAGATGAACAAGGTAAAGGAGGCCGCGCGAAAGAGTGGCTTGTTCATCGTCTCCGACAGCGACCTCGATTTCAACCAGCCGGTGGTGCGGATCAAGATCGACCGTTCGAAGGCCAGCGATCTCGGCATCACCATGCAGAGTATCGGCAATGCGCTGGCGACCCTGCTCGGCGGCAACTACGTCAACCGTTTCAATCTCGAGGGGCGGTCCTACCAGGTGATCCCGCAGGTGCCGCGCGACAAGCGCCTGTCGCCCGAGGCGCTCGGCGAATATTACGTGCAGACCGCGACCGGCCAGCAGGTGCCGCTGTCGACGCTGGTGTCGATCGAGACCGGCACCGATCCCAACGCGCTGACGCACTACAACCAGCTCAACTCCGCCACGTTCTCCGCCGTGCCGATGCCCGGCGTGACCGTCGGACAGGCGGTGGACTTCCTCGAGGGCCTGGCCAAGCAACTGCCGGCCGGCTTCGACCACGACTATCTGGCGGATTCCCGGCAATATGTGCAGGAAGGCAACCAGCTCGCGATCACCTTCGGCTTTGCGCTGATCATCATCTTCCTGGTGCTGGCCGCGCAGTTTGAGAGCCTGCGCGATCCACTGGTCATCATGATCAGCGTTCCCATGGCGATTGTCGGCGCCTTGCTGCCGCTGTTCTTCGGCGCCGCCACCATGAACATCTATACCCAGGTCGGCCTGCTGACGCTGGTCGGTTTGATCAGCAAGCACGGCATCCTGATGGTCGAATTCGCCAACGAGCTGCAGCTCAATGAGAGGCTGGACCGGCGTTCGGCGATCGAAATGGCGGCGCGGGTCCGGCTTCGCCCGATCCTGATGACGACCGCGGCGATGGTCACCGGCCTGATTCCGCTGTTGACCGCGTCGGGCGCCGGTGCCGCGAGCCGGTTCTCGATCGGTCTTGTGGTGGTGTCCGGCATGTCGATCGGTACGATGTTTACGCTGTTCGTGTTGCCCGCGGTCTACGTGGCGATCGCGACCGATCACCGCGCGGGCGCCGAGTCCGAACGGGCGAGGGAAATCGCCGACTTCGATCTCGGGTCGAAAGCGCTCAAGGCTGGCTAGCAACCGAAGCCTCGGTTTGTGCGACGGCGGCCTTTTGGCCGCCGTTTGCGTTTTGGGAGCCCCCACTCCTTGCGGCTCACGGCGGCTGCATGCCGTTTTCTGCGAGACTCCATTCGCAGATCCTGCGCCCTTTGTGGTCGGGGCGGTTTGGCCGACTATCTTGCTAGATCGCAGGCTGTGCCGCTTGCGTCCTGCGGCCGGTCGCGGCGATACTGAAACCGGCGAAAATGATGATCCTCAAGGAGCGGCGGACATGAAAGTGAATATCGAGATCGATTGCTCGCCACTGGAGGCCCGGCAGTTCTTCGGATTGCCCGACGTGCAGCCGATGCAGACGGCGGTGATGGAAAAGCTGCAGCAGCAGATGATGACCAACATCCAGAGCGTTTCGCCGGAAGCGCTGATGCAGAGCTGGTTCACCTTCGACCCGAAACTCGCCGAACGGTTCCAGGACATGTTTGCGGCCATGGCCGGTCTTGGCGGGCGTCCCGACGGCAAGAAGAAATGATGCCGCTCACCGCAGGCGGACCACGCGCGTCCCACAAGCTTAGGCCCCCCAGCCTCAGCCTGATGCTGGCCGAGGTGAGGGGAATCCTCGAGTTCAACGCCAGCCTGTTGATGGCACCGCTGTTGATGCGCGCACCGCGCGGCGACGGTCACCCGGTGCTGGCCTTGCCGGGATTCCTCGCCAGCGATCTGTCGATGGCGCCGCTGCGGCGATATCTCGTCGAGCTCGGCTATGATGCCCATGCCTGGCAGATGGGACGCAACACCGGCGGCGTGTCCCGGATGCGGGCGAGCCTGTGCGATCGGCTGGCTTCGATCCATGCCGCCGCCGGACGCAAGGTCAGTCTCGTCGGATGGAGCCTCGGCGGTGTCTATGCGCGGGACCTGGCGCTGCAGGCGCCCGAAATGGTGCGTGGCGTGGTGACGCTGGCGAGTCCGTTCGCGGGCGACGTGCGGGCGACCAATGCGACGCGGCTCTATGAAGCGATGTCGGGCGAGACGGTGGACGAGAACTCCGAACTGCGACGGGCAATCGCGGGCGATTTGCCGGTGCCGGCGACCTCGATCTATTCGCGCGCCGATGGCATCGTGAACTGGCGCACCTGCCTGTTGCATCCATCCGATACCGCGGAGAATATCGAGATCTATCTTGCCAGCCATACCGGGATCGGCGTCAATGCAGCCGCTCTTTGGGCGATCGCGGATCGTCTGGCTCAGCCTGAGGGGCAGTTCAGCCCGTTTGACCGGTCCGGGCCGTTTGCCATGGCATATGCGCCTCCGGAAAATGCATCGTCGGTCAACTGATCATGTCGGGGATCTTCGATTAGCAAGCTTTCCGTTCCAGCGAATGCTGAAGCGACGGAAGACAGTCGCCAAATGGGTTCGACGGATGCGACATCACGGCCCACTTCGCTGCAAGCCTTGGAAGCCGTCAAGTAAAAGCTCCGACCCTTAGCTACCGCTTCTTCGCCGGCCCGAAATCCGGCTGCCAGGCAGCCTCCTTCCGGTTCGGCGCCGCCGCGATCACCTTGGCCTTTTCCTTCTTCGGCTTCTTGGCTTCGCGATTGCCGCGTTGCTGTCCCTTGGCCATGCCGTCCATCTCCTGTTGGGGCTCGAGTTCGTCCAGTTCATCCGACTGCAGAACGCGCCCGCGCGGCGTGCAGACGCGGACATCCATATAGCCATCGCGCAGCAGCTTTCGCGCGATGCGCAGTGCGACCCTCGCGCTGCCGCGGCCGAGATTGGCGCTGCCATACTCGTTGGTCCCCGTGACCAGGTAAGGCACATGCGTTGCCTTAGCCATGGAGAATGGCCGCAGCACACACCAGAAGCAGAAGAAATAGCGGAACGATTACCGGCGGGACGATCCATTCCGAGGCGCGGAAACGCGGCATCGAATGCTCCTGCAGCTCTGTCGGCGGGAGCGCACGTGCCTCTCAGTCACCGGTCGATGCCGTTGAGAAGAGCGGTGATGCGATGATCTTACGCCTGCGGCACGCCAATAGCGAGAACTAAAACGACGCGTAGAGGCGAGGGCCGCGCTGCGGCGTCAGCACGCGGCAATGACGAATGTGCGCTGGCTATTGCCGTACGATGGGCGCATGGTCGTCGCTGCCGGTCGGTTGGGGCCCCTGTTGCAAAAAGGACAGCGTGCATGACCATCCGCTCGCGGCGAGAGATCGTCACGTTCAGGCATTCGTTCCGAATCCGCGGCATCGAGCGGCTGCTGCCCGCCGGCGCTTACGAGGTCATCACCGATGAGGAGACGATCGAGGGTCTCACCTTCTCGGCCTACCGGCGCATCGCTACGATGATCATGGTGCCGGCGGAAGACGTCCGCGGTTCCATGGAGATGCTCTCGATCGGCTCGGTCGACCTTGCCAATGCGCAGGCTGCGGATGCGAGTGCCGCCAATGACTGACCAGCCGGTCGATCTCGACAAGCATCGCGGCATGGCGGCGCAGAAGGCGACCGATCTGCGCCGTGCGCTGGCCGAAGTCGAGGCCCATGCAAGGGAACTGCGTGAGCGGCAAGCCGAGCTCGAACACCGAATGATGACGATGCCTGCCGCTTCGTGGCCAGAGGCCGCTGTCAAGGCGCGACATCTGCTCAACCTCTATGCCGCGAGCCTGCCCGCTGAGGACACGAGGCACCGCGCGCTGGTGGCGGCGTTGCTCGACGATTTCGTGCGGCTCTGCGGGGAAGGGTAAGGCGATCCGGCGGCGCGGACGGCAAGTTGAAAGAACAATCGTGCCAGGAAGCCACCATGCAGAGGAGTCCATCATGACGCTCACGAGCGGCCACTATATCGGTCACGAATATGACCGGATGATCGTCCTGTTCTCGATGCGGGACGACGGCAAGGAAATTCCTTGCGCAATCTCGACCTCCGCGATGGACTATCGCTTGCGCGACCGCATCGAGGCGCGCGGCCAGCAAGTATCGAGCGACGGAACTTGAAGGCAATCCACGGGGTATCGTGCTGCGCGGCATCGACTTCACAACGTAGGACTCGCAGTGGCGCCGCCACCGCTCGCAGCAACCGTATGCCCTGTCGGCTATTGCCCCGTCAGCAAGACGCATCGCACTC
Organism: Bradyrhizobium sp.; assembly: GCA_018971675.1. GTDB lineage: Bacteria > Pseudomonadota > Alphaproteobacteria > Rhizobiales > Xanthobacteraceae > Bradyrhizobium. The sequence goes on along the minus strand of JAGXAF010000008.1, from coordinate 31,465 downwards.
TTCGGTTGGCGTTCACGTCTCCCGAAACCGACATTCCATTTGCTAAGCGCGTTCCTTGCCGGTGATCTCCGGCAAAGGCGGCTTGCGCTCCGGAAGCTTCTTCTTCGGGGGCGCTGGCAGCAACCCTTCCCTGATGGCCTGCTTCCGAGCGAGTTTGCGAGCCCGACGAATGGCCTCGGATTTCTCGCGGGTCTTCTTCTCCGAAGGCTTTTCGTAGGAGCGCCGCTGCTTCATTTCCCGAAAGACGCCCTCGCGTTGCATCTTCTTCTTCAGAACACGAAGCGCCTGGTCGATGTTGTTGTCGCGAACAAGTACCTGCAATTGAAATCCTCGCTTGGCTGCGAACGCGGCAAAACCTGCATGCAGCCGATGGCGCAGGAGTTCCCTGCGATTGTGATGATGAGAAAGTGAGGGCGGATTCTCCGCCGGCCTCAAACAAGCCGCTCGACCGGTTACGGCAGCCTAGTTAGCAGACGCAACCTGAGCCTCCCGGTCGGTCATGTCAATCGATAAAGCCTTATCCTGACGTCGGCGGATTCGTTACTGCTCGACGGCACCAAACCTACCTCGCTGAAACAAATTGGCTGGGCTCCTTGTAAAAGGACAAATGTCGTGTATATTGATTTCATTCGATTAGCCGCTGTGCCTTGTTGAACGCGCCCGCGGGCTCCTTTTCCAAAGACATCGACGAAGTTGAAGGTCGCCGCGTGATTGTCACGCGGCTTGCGCTCGTGCGCTTTTGGAGAATGAAAATGACGACAGGTACTGTTAAGTGGTTTAACGACAAAAAGGGCTTTGGATTCATCCAGCCGAACGACGGCAGCAATGATGTGTTCGTTCACATCAGCGCGGTCGAGCGGGCTGGCCTCGCTGGTCTCGCCGAGGGCCAAAAGGTCAACTTCGAGGTCAAGACCGACAAGATGCGGGGCAAAGTGAGCGCCGAAAACCTCTCGCTGGCCTGATCTTGTGGTGCCGTTTCACGGATGTACTGAAACGGCCGCTCTGCCCGCTCGATCTCCGGATTGGGCGAGTTTTGTCTGTGGCAAAACGGGATGAAAAATGAGCGCCAGGAAATCAGCCGAGCCGTCACCCGAGGTCATTGCGCGTTCCAACCGTAGACGATTGGCTGCTGAAGAGGGCGTGCGGGCGTTGGCGGATGTCGAGAGGCAGGCCATTGACGTTCGAAAGAACATGGCGCGACTTCGAGGGCTCCGCGAGACTAAGGAAGCCGCCGATGCAGCTTTGTTCGCGTCGGCGGCCGCGCCGAAGAAACGCAGAAGTAAGTTGGCTCGATAATCTATTCCAGCAACCATCGATCCGTCGTGAAACCAAGTCACCTCCGCGGGGCGAATCATGCGTAGGGCCAGGTCAGACGGCGGCGGAACGATCACTTTTTCTCTTGCGCTCGGCGCAGCGCGGCAGATCTGCAGGCTCCCGACGACGTTTCAGACGGATAAGCAAGCCTTCAGCTATCTTCATAAATATCGGACCGAGTTCGAGCAAATGGCGCGGACGCGCCTCGCTTCGGGAGAGCTCGAAGACGGGATCGTCGTGCTCTCAATGCTCTAGCGTGCCGCAGCTTTGCGGCGGCCGTCGTGAGCATGTTGGTCGATGGCGCTGATAATCTGCGGCCACATCGGAATCGGCAGCGCGTGGCCCATGCCCTCGATCATCAGAAGCTTCGCGCCGGCGATCGAGGCCGCGGTATCCAGGCCGCCCTCGGGACGCACCAATGGATCGAGGGTGCCGTGAATAACCAGCGTCGGCGCCTTGACCGAACGCAGCCGCTCCTTGCGGCTGCCGGAGGCGAGGATCGCCCGCAACTGTCGGCCGACGCCGGCCGGATTGAGGCCGCGCTCGAAGCTGCGCTCGGCGCGGGTCCGGTCGAGCGCCTCATCCTCGGGAAAGGAGCCGACGCGCAGAATTTTCCATGTCTGCGCAAACCGCTCGAGATATTCCGGTTTTGTCGTCACGGGCGGCGCCATCAGCATGGCGGCGGCTTCACGGGTCGGCGGCGGCACCCTGGGATTGCCGGTGGTCGACATGATCGACGTCAATGAGCGGACCCGCTCGGGGAACGTGATTGCGATTTCCTGGGCGATCATGCCGCCCATTGACGCGCCCACCAGATGCGCCGACCTGATCTTCAGCGCATCCATCAGCCCGATCGTGTCCTGTGCCATGTCGGATAATTTGTAGGGCGCGGAGACCGGGATCTTCAGGAAGCGCAGCTTGAGCAGTTCGAGCGCAGTGAGGCGCTTGCCTCCGGAAAGCTTGCTGGACTTACCGATGTCGCGGTTATCGAAGCGGATGACGCGGAATCCGCGGTCCGCGAGCTGCCGGCAGAAATCATCGTCCCAGAGAATCATCTGGGCGCCGAGCCCCATGATGAGCAGCATCGGCTCGGCATCGGCGTCGCCGAAAATCTCGTAGCAAAGCTCGATGCCATTGGCGCGAACGGTCTGCGGCGGCTGGTGCACGAGCGAATTCACCTCAGGTCCCCCGAAGTAATCGAACAGGAAGCTCTATGCCATGGTTTCCCGCGGCGCAGAAGGCTTTCACGGGACTGGATGCTGGCCGGAGACATCGCCCGCGGTTTCATGCTGTTGACCCGCCAGCCGCAACGGTGTCGTATGGTCGCAAGCGCGGAACGTCCGGGGAAGGCGGGAGAACGCAGATGGCCGACAAGGGCAACGATCCGGTCGCGATCTGGCAGGCCATGATCGGCGAGATCGAAAAGGGGTTCAATTCCTTCGCCAATCAGGCGATGGCGTCGCCCGAATTCAGCAAGGTCGTCAATCAGGTCGGCGGCGCCACGGTGAGCGCGCAAAAACAGTTCGGCGAGCTAATGGAGAAATACCTGGTCAGCATGAACCTGCCGAGCCGGGCGCAGGTGGTCGGCATGGCCGAGCGGCTGCAATCGATCGAGGGTCAGCTCAACGAGATCAAGGCGATGCTGCACCAGATGCAAAGCGCCTCCGGTAGCGCGGACACCGGTTCGGCCGGCGCGTTGCGGCCGCCGCGCACCCGGCGCCCGCATCCACCAGGCAAGGCGCAGAAATGAACGCGCCGATCGGCCTCGATCCGGCGTCGATGGCGGAGCGGATCCAGGCCGAGGTGCAGCGCGCGATCCAGCGCAGCATCAAGGGCGTCGAATATATCGCCTCGTCCGGCCCCTCGCTCGGTTCGACGCCAAAGGACGTGCTGCACGTCCGCGGCACCATGAGCCTCTATCACTACCGGCCGATCGCGGACGAGATCTACCGGGTGCCGGTGCTGATCGTGATGGCAACCACCAATCGCGGTTACATCCTCGACATGATTCCCGGCCAGAGCTTCATCGAATTCCTGTTAAAGCGCGGCTACGACGTTTACATGCTGGACTGGACCGCGCCCAGGCCGGAAGAAAAGTGCCTGCGGATGGAGGACTACGTCCTCGACTTCATCCCGGACTGCATCCGCCGCGTGCAGCAGGATTCAGGCGAGAGCGACGTCACGGTGATCGGCTACTGCTTCGGCGGGGTGCTGTCGCTGCTCTATGGTTCGATCTTTCCCGACGGACCGATCAAGAACCTGATCTGCTTCACCACGCCGATCGACTTCCACGAAATGAAGCTGTTCCGGAATTTCTCCGACCGGCGTTATTTCGACGTCGACCGGCTGGTCGACAGCATCGGCAACGTGCCGCCGGAAATGATCCTGTCGTCGTTCGAGATGCTGCGGCCGGCCTCGCGCGCGGCCGGCCAAGTGCAGTTGTGGGAAAACATCTGGAATGACGAGTACGTCAAATCCTACCGCATGTTCGATCGCTGGGCGACCGACACGCTGCCGCTGGCGGGCGAGTATTTTCGCGCCATCACCAAGGACCTGATGTGGGACAACAAGCTGTTCAACGGCACCATGTCGGTCGGCGGACGGCCCGCGGATATTTCCAGGATCAAGGTGCCGATCCTGCACGCGGTGGCCGAGCACGACCACATCGTGCCTTATGACGCCGCCAAACATCTGATCGCGAAGGTCGGCTCGGCCGACAAGGAAGAGGTGATGCTCAAAGGCGGTCACGTCAGCCTCGTCGCGGGCGCCAATGCGATCAAGCGGCTGTGGCCGAAACTGGACTCCTGGCTGGGTGGAAGGTCGATATGAGCGAGACACGTTGCTACCCGCGGCACGTCAAGACCGACGCCGGTGATATTGAGTTCCGCCTGATGACGCGGGCCGACGAAGCCGCCGTAATGGAGTTCGCGCAAAAGCTTCCCAGCCATGATCTGTTGTTCCTGCCGCGCAACATCAGCCAGCCCAAGGTGCTGTCGGCCTGGGTCCATGAGATCGAGCGCGGCGCGATCACGAGTCTGCTCGCGGTCAAGGCCGGCAGGGTGGTCGGCTGCGGCACGCTGGTGCGCGATCCGCATTCATGGTCGCCGCATGTCGGCGAAATCCGCATGGTGGTGTCGCTGGATGTGCGCGGGCAGGGGGTCGGGCGGGCGCTGTCGCAGGAGACGTTTGCCGTTGCGCTCGGCGCCGGATTGGGAAAGCTCTCGGTGCAGATGACGGTCGACCAGCAGGCGGCGATCGCGCTGTTTGAAAGCCTGGGATTCAAGGCCGAGGCGCTGCTGCGCGACCATGTCCGGGATGTCGACGGCAAGACCCACGATATCGTCGTGCTCGGACACAATGTGGCGCAGGTCCGCGCCCAGATGGAGGCCTATGGCCTGCCGGACGCCGTCCAGCCCTGACCGCGCGCCGGACTCCCGCCGACTTCCCTATCCGAGTCCGACCCGAACCTCGCTTTCGGTGTCACGAATTCGTGATGTTGCGTCGCATTATTAATGTTGCAACGCAGCATGATCTATGGCACAACGATGGCGCCCCGGGCCGATCCGGACGGGGTGAGCCCATAGCTCGAACCTGAGGATGGAGAGACCCCATGGCCAAGAAGACCAAATCCGCATCTGACAACGTCAAGGATGCGTTCAGCCCCGTCACTGATGCGCTGAGGAACCTGGAGGTTCCGGAAGCGGCCCGTGAATTCGTCAAGAAGACCGCCAACACCGCCAAGGACCGCGCTGCCGATCTCCATGCTGGTTCGGAGAAGGTGACCGCTGCGATTGAGAGCACCGTTACCGATTCGGTGTCCGAGGTCGCCAAGATCAGCCGTAACATCCAGCAGGCGATGTACCAGGATGCCGAGGCGTTCCTGGCTGGCATCGACAGACTGGCTTCTGCCAAGTCGTTGCACGAAGCGATCCAGATCCAGTCGGACATGGTTCGTGCGCAGGGTGAACTGTTCATGTCGCGGGCGAAGTCGACCGCCGACTATCTCGGCAAGCTCGTCGCCGACGGCGCCAAGACGGCCCAGGACAATTTCTCCAGAATCTACACCAGGACCGCCTGATCGCGCATTGCCAGATCGTCTGCATTCGAAGAGGCCCGCTTCGGCGGGTCTTCTTTTTGGCGCATTGCATTTCCCGGATGACCAAAGCGCGTTCACGCGCGTCCTGAACGCACGGTCACTTCGCTCTACGGTGTGATACGGCGACAGTGGACCCGTCCTCACGTTGCGCCGGCGAACCGACAGGCACAAACACCCGCATTGTTCTGAATCGGTGAAACGCGCTATGCGTTGCTGATGCCGAAGCCGCTTGACCGTATCGTCGAACAGCTCAAGCGCGAACCCTCGCGTACCGGCTCCATCGTCATCACCGTTTTCGGCGACGCGATCGTGCCGCGCGGCGGTTCGGTCTGGCTCGGTACGCTGCTGGAATTCTTCAGGGCGCTGGACATCGACAGCGGCGTGGTGCGCACGGCGATGTCGCGGCTTGCCGCCGATGGCTGGCTCGAGCGCAGCAAGGTCGGCCGCAACAGCTTTTACCGGCTGGTCAAGAGGGGACGACAGACGTTCGACATCGCCACGACGCATATCTACGATCCGCCGCCGTCCGACTGGACCGGGCGCTTTGAATTGTTGCTGATCCCGGCCAGCGAGGATCGCGACGCCGCCCGGGACGAGCTGAAGAACGCAGGCTTCGGCAGCCCGTTGCCGGGGGTATGGGTCGCGCCCTCGGGCGTGCCCGTTCCCGAGGAGGCGGCCAGCGCGATCCGACTTGAGGTTTCGGCCGAAGATGACAGCGGACGGCGTCTGCTCCGTCACAGCTGGCCGCTCGATCGCACCGCGAATGCCTATGCAAAATTCATCAAGACGTTCGAGCCGTTGCGGGCATGGATGGGCCGCGGAGCGCTGTCGGATGCCGATGCCTTCACCGCGCGAATCCTGCTGATCCATCATTACCGCCGCGTGGTGCTGCGCGACCCGCTGCTGCCGACCGCGCTGTTGCCCGCGGATTGGCCGGGCCGGGCGGCGCGAAAACTCTGCGGTGAGATCTATCGCGGGCTGCTTCCCGCGTCCGAACAATGGCTTGACGCCAATGCCAGCAACGAAAACGGGCCGCTGCCAAAGGCTGGCGCCGATCTGGGGCGCCGGTTCAGCCAAATCTGAAACTCGTTACGACTGAAATACGTTGCCACTGAAACATGTTACAATAAAATATTGCATATCTTATTTTATGTTATATATTGAGCTCGCTGGATCCGGGAGAGGCCGCCCATGTACACCCAGGCGCTCAACACGTCCGACGCTGAAGAACGCAATGTCGAGGATGCCGGCCGCGCCGCGCAGTTTCAGGCGCGCATCGACGCTGACGACCGGATCGAACCGAACGACTGGATGCCGGCTGCATATCGCAAGACGCTGACCCGGCAGATTTCCCAGCACGCCCATTCCGAAATTGTCGGCATGCTGCCGGAAGGCAACTGGATCACGCGCGCGCCGTCGCTGCGCCGCAAGGCCGCGCTGCTAGCCAAGGTGCAGGACGAATGCGGCCACGGCCTTTATCTCTACGCCGCCGCGGAGACGCTTGGCACGTCGCGCGAAGAGCTGGTCGACATGCTGCTGACGGGGAAGGCGAAATATTCCTCGATCTTCAACTATCCGACGCTGACCTGGGCCGACATCGGCGCGATCGGCTGGCTGGTCGACGGCGCCGCGATCATGAACCAGATTCCGCTGTGCCGCTGTTCCTACGGTCCCTATGCGCGGGCGATGATCCGTGTCTGCAAGGAAGAATCCTTCCATCAGCGCCAGGGTTTTGAAATCATGCTGATGCTCTCGCGCGGCACCACGGAGCAGAAGGCGATGGCCCAGAACGCGCTCGATCGCTGGTGGTGGCCGGTGCTGATGATGTTCGGCCCGCCCGACCAGGCGAGCCGGCACAGCGACACCTCGACCAAATGGAAGATCAAGCGTTTCTCCAACGACGAGCTCCGGCAGAAATTCGTCGACGCGACGGTGCCGCAGGCCCAGTTCCTTGGTCTTGCCATTCCCGATCCCGGCATGAGGCAGAATGCCGATGGAAGCTGGAAGTACAGCGAGATCGACTGGACCGAGTTCAACCAGGTGCTGGCCGGCAATGGCCCGTGCAACCGCGAACGGCTGGCGGCGCGGCGCAAGGCGCATGACGAGGGCGCATGGGTGCGCGAGGCCGCAGCGGCGTACGCCCGGAAGCGCAGGCTCAGGCAGGCCGCGCAGGCTGCGGAGTAAAAATCAGGGAAGCGACATAAAATCAGGGAAGCGACAAATCAGGGAAGCGAGATGGCCACGCCGAACAGTCCGCTCTGGGAAGTTTTCATTCGTAGCCGCAACGGGCTCGCGCACAAGCATGTCGGCTCGCTCCATGCCGCCGATGCGACGCTGGCGCTACAGGCCGCGCGCGACATCTACACCCGCCGCGGCGAGGGCCTGTCGATCTGGGTGGTGCCGTCGAACGCGATCACCGCGTCCGATCCGTCCGAGAAGGACATGATGTTCGAGCCGGCACAGTCGAAGATTTACCGGCACCCGACGTTCTACGACGTGCCGGACGAAGTCGGGCATATGTGAGATTTTTCCTCCTCATCCTGAGGAGCGCGCTCTTGCGCGCGTCTGGAAGGATGGCCGCGAGGCACTGCATTGTTGCTATCCTTCGAGACGCTTGCTGCGCAAGCTCCTCAGGATGAGGTTCGAAAACTGAGCGAGCAAGAACCATGTCTGTTGCGTCGATCGAGGTCTGCGAAACGCCACTGGTGCTCTACACGCTGCGCCGGGCCGATGACGCGCTGATCCTCGGACACCGGCTGTCGGAATGGTGCGGCCACGCGCCGATGCTGGAAGAGGACATGGCGCTCGCCAATATGGGCCTCGATCTGCTCGGGCAGGCGCGCGAGCTCTATGGTTACGCGGCGAAGGTCGAGGGCAGGAGCAACGACGAGGACAGGTTCGCCTATCTGCGTGATGTCAGGCAGTACCGCAATCTGCTGCTGGTCGAGCAGCCCAACGGTGATTTCGCCCGCACCATGGTGCGGCAGTTCTTTTATGCCGTGTTCGCCGATCTCTATTGGCGCGGGATGATGCGTTCGAGCGATACGACGATGGCGGCGATCGCCGCCAGGTCGGAAAAGGAAAGCGCCTATCACGTCCGGCACTCCTCGGAATGGATCGTCCGGCTCGGCGACGGCACCGAGGAAAGCCACCGCCGCGCGCAAGCCGCGATCGACGATCTATGGGCCTATACCGGCGAGATGTTCGCCGTCGACGACAGCGAGCGCGGCCTGATTGATCGCGGGATCGCCATCGACCCGGCTGCGCTGCGCGCGCCCTGGCTGAAGACGATCGCAGCGGTCGTCGGCGAAGCCACGCTCGCGCTGCCCGGCAACGACTGGATGCAAAAAGGAGGCCGTGACGGCCGGCACAGCGAGCATCTCGGCCATCTGCTCAGCGAACTGCAATCGATGCAGCGATCATTCCCGGGGGCGACATGGTAGCCGTCACCCACAACGATGCCGAACTGCGCCGGCGCGCCTGGGACGCGGCGGCGGGCGTGGTCGACCCGGAGATCCCGGTGCTGACGATTGCCGATCTCGGCGTGCTGCGCGATGTCGCGGTGAGCGGCGGCCAGGTCGAGGTTGCGATCACGCCGACCTATTCCGGCTGTCCGGCGATGAACATGATTGCGCTCGAAATCGAACTTGCGCTGGAACGTGCCGGCATCGGGCGCCCGAAAATCCGCACCGTATTGTCGCCGGCCTGGACCACCGACTGGATGAGCCAGGATGGCCGCCGCAAGCTCAGGGAATACGGCATCGCGCCGCCGCAGGCCTCACGCTCGCGCCGCGCGCTGTTCGGCGAGCAGCGGGTGGCGTGCCCGCAATGCGGCTCCGGCGATACCGAAGTGCTGTCCGAATTCGGCTCGACCTCATGCAAGGCGCTGTGGCGCTGCAGGAGTTGCCGCGAACCCTTCGATTATTTCAAGTGTCACTGAGATTGGTCCCATGCCGTCATTGCGAGCGAAGCGAAGCAATCCAGGGGCTGCAAATGCGGCTCTGGATTGCTTCGTCGCGGAGCCTGTCATCGGGCGGGCATTCGCCCGACCCGTTGGCTCCTCGCAATGACGATTGAAACAACTGATGTCGCCGGGAACCCCTCGCTTCCATCGTCTGGCCGTCAATGATGTGCGCCGCGAATCCGCCGATGCGGTATCGTTGACCTTTGCGATCCCCGGCGAACTCGCCGAGGATTACAGCTTTGTCCCCGGGCAGTATCTGACCCTGCGAAGCAGGATGGACGGCGAGGAAATCCGCCGTTCCTATTCGATCTGCTCCGGTCCTGACGACGGCGAACTGCGCATTGCGGTGAAGAAGATCGACGGCGGCGCGTTTTCGAGCTGGGCGGCCGACGAATTGAAGGTCGGCGACGAACTCGACGTGATGACGCCGACCGGCCGCTTCGGCATCGCCCACGCGCCGGATCAGGCGCGGGTATGTGTCGGTTTTGCCGCGGGCTCCGGCATCACGCCGATCCTGTCGATCGCCAAGGGTGTGCTGGCGCGGGAGCCGCACAGCCAATTCTTTCTGTTCTATGGCAACCGCACGACCGGCGGCATGCTGTTCCGCGAAGCTCTGGAAGAGCTGAAAGACCGCTTCATGCAGCGGTTCTCGATCTTCCATGTCATCTCGGGCGAGGAGCAGGATATCCCGATCCTGCATGGCCGACTGGATGGCGGGAAGGTCCGCGTGCTGCTGCGCTCATTGGTGCCGGCGTCGAGCGTCGATCACGTCTTTATCTGCGGCCCCACCGGCATGAGCGAGGATATCGAGGCGACCTGCCGCGATATCGGCGTCGCTGAGGACCGCATTCACGTCGAGCGTTTCGTCTCGGGTCTCGGCGGCAAGCCGCGTCCGAAGGCTGCGATTGTCCCGTCCGCGCCGGCGAAGGCGATGGCCTCGCTGGTCATCGACGGCAAGCGCCGCGAGGTGCCGGTCGCCGAGGGCGAGTCCATTCTCGATGCCGCCCTGCGCGCGGGCATGGATCTGCCGTTCGCCTGCAAGGGTGGCATGTGCTCGACTTGCCGCGCCAAGCTGGTCGAGGGCGATGCGCGGATGGAGGTGAACTATTCGCTGGAGCCGTGGGAGCTGAAGGCTGGATTTATCCTGACCTGCCAGGCCCATCCAGTATCGCAAAAGGTCGTGGTGGATTACGACCACGTGTAGGATAGTAGTGTCGTGCAAGAGGCCCGCCGCAACGGGCCCGGCAATCGGGAGACCGTAGTGAACGTCACAGCCACGCTTTCGCCCGACCAGATTGCGCGCGCCTGCGCCGATGCGATGTGGGCGGAGGACGATGCGAGTTCCGGCCTCGGCATGGAGATCGTCGATGTCCGGGCCGGACAGGCAACCCTGTCCATGACGGTGCAGCCGCACATGGTCAACGGCCAGCGCATCGCCCATGGCGGATTCATCTTTCTGCTCGCCGACTCCACCTTTGCTTTTGCCTGCAATTCGCGCAACGAGCGCGCGGTGGCGGCGCAGTGCCAGATCACCTTCGTCAGACCCGGCAAGCTGGGCGACAGGCTGATCGCGACCGCGCGGGAAATCTCGCGCAGCGGCCGTTCCGGAATTTACGACATCCGTGTCACCGCCAATGACGTCGTGATCGCCGAGTTCCGCGGCCATTCCCGCACCATTCCCGGCACATGGCTGCCGCAGGCCGGTACCGATACCAAACAAAAATAGGCTTGGGGGAACGCGCGATGGCTTCGACGAAATCGCAGGTGAAGAGCAGCGCCTACCACGCCGAGATGGACGAGGCCGAGCGCGCCTCCCGCGATGCGATCATGGCGCTTCAGACCAGGCGTCTGGCGTGGTCGCTCAAGCATGCCTACGAGAACGTCGCGCATTACAGACAAGCGTTCGACAAGGCGGGTGTGCGCCCGGAAGACTTCACGCAGCTTTCCGACCTCGCGAAATTCCCTTTCACCGTCAAGACCGACCTGCGCGACAATTATCCTTTCAACATGTTCGCGGTGCCGCGCGAAAAACTGGTCCGCGTTCATGCCTCTTCTGGCACCACCGGCAAGCCGATCGTGGTCGGCTACACGCAGGCCGATATCGACATCTGGTCGGAGGTGATGGCGCGCTCGATCCGCGCCGCCGGCGGCCGCACCGGCATGATCCTGCACAACGCCTACGGCTATGGCCTGTTCACCGGCGGTCTCGGCGCGCATTACGGCGCCGAGCGTCTCGGCTGCACCGTGGTGCCGGTATCCGGCGGCATGACCGAGCGGCAGGTGCAGCTGATCAACGATTTCAGGCCTGACATCATTACGGTGACGCCGAGCTACATGCTGGCGATATCAGACGAGTTCAAGAGGCAGAAGCTCGATCCGCGTCGATCATCGTTGAAATTCGGCATCTTCGGCGCCGAGCCCTGGACCAACGCGATGCGCGCCGAGATCGAAGCCACCTTCGAAATGGACGCCACCGACATTTACGGCCTGTCGGAGGTGATCGGTCCCGGCGTGGCGCAGGAATGCGTGGAAACCAAGGATGGCCTGCACGTCTGGGAGGATCATTTCTATCCCGAGGTGATCGATCCGGAGACTGGCAGGGTCTTGCCGGATGGCGAGAAGGGCGAACTGGTTTTCACCTCGCTGACCAAGGAAGCGTTTCCAATCATCCGCTATCGCACCCGCGACCTCACGCGGCTGTTGCCGGGCACCGCGCGGCCGGGCATGCGGCGCATGGAAAAGGTTACCGGGCGTTCCGACGACATGATCATCCTGCGCGGCGTCAATGTGTTCCCGACCCAGATCGAGGAGGCGCTGCTGGCGACCGACTGGTGCGGCGGCCATTTCATCATCGAACTGACGCGCCAAGGCCGTATGGACGAAATGACAGTGCTGGCTGAAGCCCGCCGCGAGAGCTGGGACGGCGATGGCCTTGTGGCGCAGGCCGAGAAGGTCTCGAGCTTCATCAAGAACACTATCGGTGTCACCGCGCAGGTTCGCGCCGTTGCTCCCGGCACTTTGGAACGTTCGCTCGGCAAGGCCAAGCGTGTTTACGACAAGCGCCCAAAAGGCTAGCTATCCTGCCCTCATGGTGAGGAGGCCCGTCAGCGCCGTCTCGAACCATGGCCACGTGGCCCATCCTTCGAGACGCGGCGATAGAATTGACAGCCGCGACTACTAATCTCTTCAGGAAAAGCCACTTGAACTGACTAAAAATACGTCGAAAGCCGGATGAAGCCACCACCTTCCCAACAACCGGAACACCAGCCGGTGTCCGCCGAGGCGCGTTGCGTGCGCCTGCTGGCGCAGGCGGCCGATCTGGCGGCGATCGCGCCGGTGGTCGAGCGGCACGCGCTGGCGCGGTCCGCGGATCAGGTGCTGATCGAGGTCAAGGCGGCGGCGGTCAATCCATCCGACGTCAAGGCTGCGACCGGGCTGATGCCGTATGCGGTGTTTCCGCGGACGCCGGGCCGCGATTATGCCGGTGTCGTGATCGATGGACCCGAGGGATGGATCGGGCGCGAGGTGTTCGGCTCGTCCGGCGATCTCGGGATCCGGCGCGACGGCACCCACGCCACCCATCTCGCGGTCGAAGCCGAGGCGGTGGTGGAGAAGCCGAAAGGCCTGTCGTGGGAGGCGGCGGCGGGCATCGGCGTTCCCTTTGTCACCGCGATGGAGGGCCTGCGCCGCGCCGGCATGCCGAAATCGGGCGAGACTGTGCTGGTGATGGGCGTCAATGGCAAGGTCGGCCAGGCCGCGGTGCAGATCGCCACATGGCACGGCGCGCGCGTGATTGGTGTGGCGCGCAACAACGAGCCCTATGAGGGCTACAGCAATTCGACGGTCGAGATGATTGATGCCTCATCGACCGATGTCGCGGCGCGCGTCCGCGAAATGACAAACAACAAGAGCGCGGACATCGTATTCAATACGGTGGGCGATCCCTATTTTCAGGCCGCGCATAAATCGCTGGCGTTGCGCGGCCGGCAGGTCCTGATCGCGACCATCGAGCGGACGGTGCCGTTCAACATCCTGGAGTTTTACCGCGGGCAGCATACCTATGTCGGCATCGATACGCTGGGGCTGTCGTCGGTGGCAACCGGCGCGGTGCTTCGGGAACTGGGTCCCGGCTTTGCCGGCGGTTATTTGAAGCCGTTTCCGATCAAGGCCGGCGCGATCTACCCGCTGGAGCAGGCGAAAGCGGCCTTTATCGCGGTCGCGGGCTCATCGCGCGACCGTGTGATCCTGCGGCCCGCGTGATAGGGTAGCCGACGTGATAGAGTAGCTTGGAAGTTCGGGAATCCATCATGCCTTCCACCGCCAATATCGTGATTCTCGCCGGTCTTTTGATCGGCCTTGTCTATGGCGCGGTCGGACTGTTGAGCGGGTTTTGCCTGATGAGCAGCCTGCGCGGATGGTGGGCCCAGGGCGACAGCCGGCTGGTGCGAACCTATGCGCTGGCGATGGGGGTCGCGATCGCCGCGACCCAGTTGCTTGCCGTGCGGCAGGCGGTCGATCTCGGAAAATCGATCTACCTGCAGCCGACCTTTTCGGCGCCGCTGATGTTTGTCGGCGGGATCTTGTTCGGCTACGGCATGGTGTTGTCGAATGGCTGCGGCTCGCGCGCGTTGGTGCTGCTCGGACGCGGCAATCTGCGTTCTCTGGTTGTGGTGATCATACTCGGTATCGCCGCCGAAGTGACGCTGAAGGGCCTGATCGCGCCGGGGCGGATCGAACTGTTGCAATGGACGCAAATGACGGCCGGCGCGACCTCGATACCGGCGCTGATCGCGAAGCTCGGCGTCAGCGAAAGGTTCGCCCGCTCGCTGGCTGCGCCGATCATCAGCGCCGCGTTTATCATCTTTGCCTTCTCGCATGCGCCGTTCCAGCGCGCCTGGGGACAGATCGTGGCCGGTCTGATCATCGGCCTGCTGATCGCCGCGGGATGGTATGCCACCGGCTATCTCGGCGCAGACGAATTCAATCCGACGCCGGTGACCTCACTGACTTTCGTCGCACCGATTGCCGACACCCTGCAATATCAGATGCTCTCGACCGGGTTGACGCTGAACTTCGGTATCGTCACCGTTGCAGGCGTGTTCGCGGGCAGTCTGGTGACGGCGCTGGCGACGCAACGCTTTCATTGGGAAGGCTATAGCTCGCCGCAACACATGCTGCGTTCGGTCGCAGGTGCCGTGCTGATGGGGATTGGCGGCGTGACCGCGCTCGGCTGTTCGGTGGGGCAGGGCCTGACCGGCCTTTCCACGCTGGCGCTGGCGTCGTTTGTCGCGGTCGCCGGAATCTTTCTGGGCACCGGCATCGGTCTGCGCGGCGCGCTGCGGGTCCGGCCCTTGGCGTCGACGTCGGCCTGAGCGTCAATCGGCTGCCTTGGTGACGATGCGAATCTCGGAGGTGAGGGTGCGGTGCACCGGGCACTTGTCGGCGATTTCCATCAGCCGCTGGCGTTGATCGGCGTCGAGCGCGCCCTCCATCGAAATCACACGGTCGAACTGATCGAGCATGCCGGCCTTGGTTTCGCATTCGGCGCAATCCTCCGCATGGATTCTGCTGTGGCTCAGCGTCACCGTCACGCGGTCGAGCGGCAGCGATTTGCGGTCGGCATAGATTCGCATCGTTATCGAGGTGCAGGCTCCGAGCCCCGCCATCACATAGTCATAAGGCCCCGGGCCGGTATCCGCGCCGCCGACCGCGACGGGCTCGTCGGCGAACAGATGATGCGGCCCGATGACGATTTCGTTCTGGTATTTGCTGTCGCGGGTTTCGCGCACCACGACATTGCGTGGCGCTGCGCTGGTTTCACCCGCCGCTTGCTCCGGCGCGACGGGATCGAGATAGCGTATGACCCAGGCTGCGATCAGGTCGGCGACATAGACGGCGTCACTCTTCCTGCTCAGAAGATGATCGCTGCCCGCCAGCGAGACGAAACTCTTGGGATGTTTGGCCGCGACGAAAATCCGCGTCGCATTGTCGATGCCGACGGTGTCGTCGGTCGGCGAGTGCATGACCAGCAGCGCCTTGTGCAATTGGGCGACCTGCGTTGTTAGATTGTGTTCGGCGATGTCGTCGAGAAATTCGCGCTTGATGTTGAACGGGCGGCCCGCGAGCGAGACCTCGACCTGACCCTGCGTGCGGATATCCTCGATGCGGTCCTGGAGAAAATGCAGGACATGGGCAGGGTCCGACGGCGCCGCGATGGTGACGATCGCCTTCGCGTCCGGGATTCGCGACGCTGCGGCCAGCACCGCCGCGCCGCCGAGGCTGTGCCCGATCAGGATCGCCGGACCCTTGCGGGTCTTTCGCAAATGATCGGCGGCCAGCACGAGATCGTCGATGTTCGAGGAGAACGTCGAATTGGCGAAATCGCCTTCGCTGGAGCCGAGCCCGGTGAAGTCGAAGCGCAGCACAGCAATGCCTTTTTCCGTCAGTTCACGCGCGATGCGGCTGGCGGCCAGCCCATCCTTGCCGCAGGTGAAGCAGTGCGCGAACAGCGCAAAGGCGATTGGGTCGCGGTCCGGCAGATCGAGCGTCGCCGCCAATTGGTTGCTATCCGATCCCGTGAATTGAAAGCGTTCAATTGGCATGACGGCTCTCCCTGGGCTCTTCACCTTTCCCAAAGGGAGAGGTATTGCCACTCTAAATCAGCTTTCACTATTTCGGCGGGTAATTCGCGATTATTTCGGCGTTCTCGGATCGATCGGCGTAGTGCCGCGCAGACCCAGTATATCCTCCAGCACTTTCGCTCCGGCCAGCAACCGAGCCTCGCCGCGCGGCGGTGCGACCATTTGCAGGCCGACCGGCAGGCCGGACGCCGTGAATCCGCATGGCAGCGACAAAGCGGGGCAACATACCAGGGTGATCGCGTAGACGATGGCAAGCCATTCGATGTAATTGGCGAATTTCCTGCCGTTGCATTCGGAGACAAAGCGGTTTTCGATCGGGAAGGGCGCCACGATGGTCGCGGGCGCCAGCAGCAGATCGTATTTCTCGAAAAATTCCAGCGTACGCCCGGTCATCGCGACCCGCTGCGCTTCGGCGCGCTCAAGTTGCTCGACCGTGAGTTTGAGACCTTCCTCGATATTCCAGATCACTTCCGGCTTGAGTTGATCGCGCTGGCCGCGCAACAGCGCTGCCTTGCTGATGGCATAATCGAACGCGCGCAGCACATGGAAGCATTCGTGCGCCTCGCGCAAATCGGGATGCGCCTGTTCGACAATCACGCCAGCCTCCGCAAAGCGCGCCGCGGCCTGGCGGCTAATGGCGGCCACTTCAGGATCAACCGGCGTAATGCCGAGATCGGGTGAAAAGGCGATGCGCCGCGGCTTGCTGCCGGATCGCGCCGCGGACAGGAATGACGTCGGCAACCGCGGCAGCGACAGGGGATCGGCCGGATGTTCGCCGCTCATGGCGTCGAGCAGCAGCGCCAGATCCTCGACATTGCGAGCCATCGGCCCATGAACGCCGAGATTGCGGTCGATCGCGGCGACCGGTGTGTGCGCGACGCGGCCAATGCTCGGGCGCATGCCGACAATGCCGCAGAAGCTGGCAGGGCTGCGCAGCGAGCCGCCCGTGTCGGTGCCGTGCGCGAGCCAGGCCGTGCCGGTGGCAAGCGCTACCGCCGCGCCGCCCGAGGAGCCTGCCGCGGATCGCGACGTGTCCCAGGGGTTCCGTGTCGGGCCGAATACCTCGTTGAAGGTGTTGGCGCCGGCGCCGAATTCCGGCGTGTTGGATTTGGCGTAGACCAGGCCGCCATTGCCCTCAAGGTGCTCCACCAGCAGGTCGGAGCGCTCGGGGACGGTGTCGCGGTAGATCGGCGAGCCCTGCGTCGTCAGCACGCCCGCGACATTGGTGAGATCCTTGATCGGGATCGGCAGGCCCGCGAGCAGCCCGCGCTCGCCCGCCGGCTTTTTCATCATCGCTCTGGCGCGGTCGCGCGCGCGATCGAAGCATAGCGTCGGCAGCGCGTTGACGTTGCCGTCGACCTCGGCGATCCGCTGTTCCAGCACGTCGAGCAGATCGAGCGGCGTGACTTCACCGGCCCTTAATTTGTCGACGACGGCACAAGCCGTTTCCCGAACCAGCCCTTGATGATCGGTCACGCCCATCTCTCCCGTTTCTCCGCTCGCGGCAGCGTGCGTCGCTTCGCTCGCAATGACGATTAGCCCGTCGCGATCCGGCGGCAATGCTCCCACGCCGCCTGGATCAGGTTCTCGCTTGCTTCCGGTGTGCGGAAGGCGGAGTGCGCCGACAGCGTGACGTTGGGAAGCTTGATCAGCGGATGATCCGTCGGCAGCGGCTCGATATTGAATACGTCGAGCCCGGCATGGCGGATGTGGCCTGAGTTCAGCGCGTCAATCATCGCGGCCTCATCGACAATGGCGCCGCGCGCGGTGTTGACCAGAATTGCGCCCTTGCGCATTGCCGCGATCCGCTCGCGCGACAGGAAGCCGCGTGTTTCGTCGTTCAGGAGCAGGTGAACCGAAACCACGTGGCTATCGGCAAGCAGCTTCTCGAGCGAGACGAATCCGACATTCGGCGCGGTCTTCGGCGTCCGGTTCCAGGCGATGACCTTCATGCCACTGCCTGAGGCAATGCGAGCGACCTCGGCGGCGATGCCGCCAAACCCGATCAGCCCGAGCGTCTTGCCGGTCAACTGCATGCCGTCCTGGCGCAGCCAGTTGCCAGCGCGCATTTCACGGTCCATCGCCACAAGCCCGCGCGCCGCCGCCCACATCAGGGCAATGGCGCATTCGGCGACCGCGGTATCGCCGTAGCCCTTGATCAGGTGAACGGAGATGCCGAGCTCCGCGAGTTCTTCGGGGTTCATGTAGCTGCGCGCGCCGGTGCCGAGGAATACGACGTGCTTCAGCCCGGTGCATTGGCGCGCGATCCCGGTCGGCAGCGGCGTGTGATCGATGATGATGATCCCGGCGCCGTCGAGCGCTGCAGGTATCTCATCGGCGGTGATGCCGGCGTTGCGGTTGACTTTGACCAGGGGATCACCGGCCTTGTTCTGCCGCTCGAAAATATCTGCGAGCGATCCGTTGGCATCGATGAAAACTCCACGCACCGGGACCTCCTTTTCTGGCGGTGAAAGGGATCGGCTCAGGAGGCAACGCCGGCCAGCGCCAGCACGGTATGCATCAGGACGTTGGCCCCCGCGGTGCAATCGGCTTGCGTGGCGTCCTCCAGCTCGTTGTGGCTGATGCCGTCCTTGCAGGGAACGAAGATCATCGCTGCCGGAACGACATTGGCGAGGTTGCAGGCGTCGTGACCGGCGCCGGACGTAATGCGGCGATGGCTGTAGCCGATGGCCTCGGCGGCGTGCTCCACGGCATCCACGAGCGTGGCGTTGAAGATGGTCGGCGGCTTCTGCCAGATCGCGGTCAGAGTCATCGCGACCTTGCGTCGCGCGGCGATCTCGACAGCCGCTGCCTGCAAATCCTTGTCTATGGCTGCGAGTGTTTCGGTGTCGGGACTTCGCACATCGACGGTAAAGGCGACCTCGCCGGGGATCACGTTGCGCGATGGGGCGGCGATCACGGCTTCTCCGACGGTGCTGACGGCGTTCGGGCCGTGCGCTTTTGCAGTGCGTTCGACCGCGAGCACGAACTCCGACAGCGCGGTGAGCGCATCGCGGCGCAATGGCATCGGTGTGGTGCCGGCATGGCTTTCGAAGCCGGTGATCGTGCCGTCGTACCAGGTGATGCCCTGGCCGCGATCGACCACGCCGATGGTCTTGTTCTCGGCCTCCAGCAGCGGGCCTTGTTCGATGTGCAGTTCGACGAACGCGCCGAGCTTGCGCTGTGCCACGGGCTCCGTGCCGCGATAGCCGATGCCATCGAGCGCCTCGCCGACGCTGACGCCTGCCGCATCCTTGCGCGACAATATATAGTCGGTGGTGTAGTCGCCGGCATAGGCGGCCGACGCCATCGTTGCAGGTGCAAAGCGCGAACCTTCTTCGTTGGTCCAGTTGACGATGCAGATCGGGGCTTCGGTTTCGATGCCGGCCTCGTTGAGGGTACGCACCACTTCGAGCGCCGCGAGCGTGCCGAGCACGCCGTCGAACTTGCCGCCGGTCGGCTGGGTGTCGAGATGCGAGCCGAGGCCGACCGGCGCTTTCGACATGTCGCGTCCCTTGCGCAGGCCGAACATGGTTCCGAGCGCGTCGACGTGCACCTCGAGCCCGGTGGCCTCGCACGCCTTGCGAAACCAGTCGCGCACCTGCTTGTCCTCGGGCCCCAGCGTCAGTCGCCGCACGCCCCCCTTTGGCGTGGCGCCGAATTTTGCGGTTTCATGAATCGTATCCCAAAGGCGGACGGAATCGATCTGCAGGTTTGAAGCGACTTTTGTCATGACGGCCATTCCCGACATCGAACGATACGGACTGGAGCCGTTTCAATGGCGCGCCTCACGCGACGCGTCAACAATGGCCCCGCCCTCATCCTGAGGAGCCATGCGCAGCATGGCGTCTCGAAGGATGACAACGGTGCATGTTTTTGCCATCCTTCGAGACGCCGCTTCGCGGCTCCTCAGGATGAGGGCGGCCCGTGTGGTCCATGCTCCGGCATTTCCAGCCCAAACACTTTCGTCAAATCCGCGACCTGCTCCCGCGTGAGAAAACGCGGATTCATTCCGCGCAACAGCAGATAGAGCTTGGCGGTTTCTTCCAGCTCCTCGATCGCGAACACGGCGGCCTCGAGCGTATCGCCCGACACCACCGGGCCGTGATTGGCGAGCAGTACCGACGAATATTTGCCGGCGAGGCCCTTGATGGCGTCGGCGACGGCCGGATCGCCGGGACGATAATAGGGCACCAGTGCGGTCAGCCCGCACTTCATCAGATAGTAGGCCGTCATCGGCGGCAGCGCGGCGCGCGGGTCGATCTCGGGTAGCATCGACAGTGCCACCGAATGGCTCGAATGCAGATGCACCACGGCGCGCGCGGCGCCGCGCGTCTGGTACAGCGCCGCGTGCAGGGGCACTTCCTTGGTCGGCGCATCGCCGGAGATCAACTTGCCATCGACGGAAAGCCGCGACAGCCGCGCCGGGTCGAGCGAGCCGAGCGAGGCGTTGGTCGGGGTCACCAACGTGCCGCCGTCGTCGAGTTTCACGCTGATGTTACCCGATGATCCCGGCGTCAGCCCGCGCTCGAACAGCGAGCGGCCGAGGCGGCAGATCTCCTCGCGCAGTCTGGTTTCGGTCATCGCCAATCCTCTTTTGCCGGATTTGTGTCATGCTTTGGCGGCACGGCCAAGCCGTGATACCCAACGGCAAAGCCCCGAGCCGGCTGCCGGAAAATTCGAGGGAGAGCCAAATGCCCCAATCCGCAAAACCGCGCGTCGCCGTGATCGGGCTGGGCTCGATGGGGTTCGGCATGGCGACTTCGCTGCGCCGCGCTGGTTTCGAGGTCACGGGCTGCGACGTAGCGGCAGACGCGGTCGAGCGCTTCGTTGGCGAGGGCGGCAAGGGGGCTGAAACGCCGGCGCAAGCGGCCAAGGCCGCCGACATCGTTGTCGGCGTGGTGGTGAACGCCGCGCAAACCGAAACCATCCTGTTTGGCGCCGATGGCGTTGCGGAGACGCTGGCCAGGGACGCGGTATTCATTTCATCGGCGACCATGGATCCCGATGTCGCGCGCCGGCTCGCGAAACAGCTGGAAGCGACCGGGCGGCATTATCTGGATGCGCCGATTTCCGGCGGCGCGCAGCGCGCAGCGCAGGGCGAACTCACTATTCTGGCGTCGGGTAGCGCGAAAGCCTTTGCCAAGGCGCGCCCCGCGCTCGATGCGATGGCGGCGAAGCTTTATGAGCTCGGCGAGGCCGCGGGGCAGGGCGCGGCGTTCAAGATGATCAACCAGCTATTGGCCGGCGTGCATATCGCGGCGGCCTCCGAGGCGATTGCGTTTGCGGCCAAACAGGGGCTCGATATCCGCAAGGTCTACGAAGTGATCACGGCGTCGGCCGGCAATTCCTGGATGTTTGAAAACCGCATGCCGCATGTGCTCGACGGCGACTATACACCGCGCAGCGCGGTGGAGATTTTCGTCAAGGATCTCGGCATCGTCCAGGACATGGCGCGCAATGCAAAATTTCCCGTGCCGGTCTCGGCGGCGGCGCTGCAGATGTTCCTGATGACGGCGGCCTCTGGCATGGGCCACGACGACGACGCCTCGGTCGCCCGGATGTATGCGCGCGTCGCGGGCATCCGTTTGCCGGGCGAGGCGAAGTGAGATTGTACCGGACAGGGACAGCCAAGAGGACCGAAGATGCCCCGTTTCGCCGCCAATCTCTCGATGATGTTCACCGAGGTGCCGTTCCTCGACCGCTTCGATGTGGCGGCCAAAGCAGGGTTCACCGCAGTGGAATTCCTGTTTCCCTATGAGCATTCGGCCGACGCCATCGGCGAGCGGCTCAAGCGCAACAGCCTGACGCAGGCGCTGTTCAATCTGCCGCCGGGCAATTGGGACGCCGGCGAAAAGGGCTTTGCGGCGCGGCCCGAGCGCTTCGATGATCTGAAGCAGAGCCTGCATGCCGCGCTTCCCTACGCCAAGGCGACCGGCGTCAAGCGGGTGCATCTGATGGCGGGCATCGCCAACCGGGGCGAGCCAAAGGCGATCGCGGCGTTCCGCAAATCGGTCGTCTTTGCGGCAGAGTTCTTTGCGCCGCACGGCCTCGACGTCGTGATCGAACCGATCAACCCGCGGAACGTGCCCGGTTACTTCCTCAACGACTTTACTTTCGCACGCGATCTGATCAACGAGCTGAATATCCCGAACCTGAAACTGCAATTCGATATCTATCACTGCCAGATCATCCACGGCGATGTCACCATGCGGCTGCGCGAGATGATGCCGATCATCGGTCACATCCAGATCGCCAGCATTCCCTCGCGTCATGAGCCCGATGGCGAGGAGTTGAACTATCCGTTTGTGTTCGCCGAGCTCGACCGGCTCGGCTATCGCGGCTTTGTCGGCTGCGAATACAACCCGCGCGGCAAGACCATCGACGGCCTCGGCTGGTTCAAGCCCTATGCCGGGGTGAAGCCGTGAAACTCGCCAGTAAACTTTCTCTTGGCTGCATCGCCGACGACTACACCGGCGCCTCCGATCTCGCCAACACGCTGACCCGCTGCGGCCTGCGCACGGTGCAGACCATCGGCGTGCCGGCGGACGATCTGCCGCTGCCCGAGGTCGATGCGGTGGTGGTGTCGCTGAAGAGCCGCTCGATCGAGGCAGGCGTTGCGGTGACACGCTCGCGCGCATCGGAGAAATGGCTGCGTGGGCGCGGTGCCGATCATGTGCTGTTCAAGATCTGCTCGACCTTCGATTCCACCGATGCCGGCAATATCGGCCCGGTGATGGATGCCCTGCGCGCCGGTTCGGGCGACGCGATCGTGCTGGTGACTCCGGCGTTTCCGGCCACCGGCCGCACCGTCTATCAGGGTCATTTGTTTGTCGGTTCGGTGCCTCTGAACGAAAGCCCCCTGAAGGACCATCCGCTCAACCCGATGCACGATTCCAACCTGGTGCGGGTGCTGGGGCGCCAGAGCACGAGCAAGATCGGACTGGTCGATCTTGCGGATGTGATACGGGGCGCGGATGCGGTGAGGACGAAGCTCGCTGAGTTGGCCGGGCAGGGCGCGAGCGCCGCCATCATCGATGCGGTGTTCGATCCAGACCTGGAGACCATCGGCTCGGTCGCGCTGGATCACCGGCTTTCGGTCGGCGCTTCCGGCATCGGGCTTGGGCTGGCGCGCGCGCTGGTGGCGTCGGGACGGGTAAGGCCGAATGCGTCGAGCACGATGGCGGATGCCCCGGTGGGCGGGCCGGCGGCGTGTCTCGCCGGCAGTTGTTCGCGGGCCACCCTGCAACAGGTCGCCAATGCCGAGCGGGTGATGCCGGTGCTGCATCTCGATCCCGAGCAGATCATCGCCGGCAAAGAGGAGGTTCGGCGCGCGGTGGCCTGGGCCAAGGAGCGGATCGAGGACGGTCCGGTGCTGATCGCTTCGACCTCGACGCCAGCCGACGTTGCAGCTCTGCAATCCCGTCATGGCCGCGATGCAGTCGGGCATGCGGTCGAACAGGCGATGGCCGATCTGGCGGAAGGCCTGGTGGCAGCCGGGGCGCGGCGACTGGTGGTCGCGGGCGGTGAAACGTCCGGTGCGGTGGTGGATCGGCTGAAGATCCCGGCTTTTCTGGTCGGCGCCGAGATATCGGCTGGAGTTCCGGTATTGCGCACGATCGGCACCAACGCTGGCGAGATGCTGATGGCGCTGAAATCAGGCAATTTCGGCGGGCCGGAATTCTTTTCCGACGCACTCTCAATGATGCACTGAAATCAAACCAGGCCAGCGCGTCGCGATGCTGCGGACGCAGCGTGATATCAGCGCAAGAGCATCGTTCGTGCCGTCGCAAGCGTCCTTCCCCTTGATGGCTGCTCGAGCGTTTGAGGCCCTTCCAGCGGTTCCTTCTGCGGCCGTCCAGGGAAAGGGTGCCGCGGAAGTGAAGGCGCGCGCCGTTGGCTTTTTTAGCCCGGGTCGGGTAAATCAGCCCGAACGAATTGGCATCGTGGAACGCCAATCCTCGCTGTCGGGCGGGTTCCGGGAATACCTGACTTATGATCGCACTGGTCCGTATCGCGCTGAGCCGGCCGTATACTTTTGTCGTGCTGGCGCTGCTGCTCCTGATCATCGGACCGCTGGCCGCGCTGCGCACGCCCACCGATATTTTTCCTGACATTCGAATCCCTGTGATCGGTGTGGTCTGGCAGTATACCGGCCTGCCGCCGGACCAGATGTCCGGCCGCATCACCACGCCGTTCCAGCGGGCGCTGACCACGACGGTCAACGATATCGAGCACATTGTCGCCAATTCGTACAACGGCGTCGGCATCATCAAGATCTTCTTCCAGCCGAACGTCGATATACGGACCGCCAATGCCCAGGTCACGGCGATCTCGCAGACCATGCTCAAACAAATGCCGCCGGGCGCGACGCCGCCACTGATCCTCAACTACAGCGCATCAACGGTTCCGATCATCCAGGTCGCGCTGTCGGGCGAGGGTCTTACCGAACAAAACCTCGCCGATATCGGTATCAACCAGCTGCGCACGCCACTGGTGACGGTGCCGGGTGCCGCGATCCCCTATCCGTTCGGAGGCAAGCAGCGCCAGGTGCAGATCGACCTCAATCTGCCGGCGCTGCAGGCCCGCGGCCTGTCGGGGCAGGATGTCGCCAACGCGCTCGCAGCGCAAAACCTGATCACGCCGGTCGGCACCCAGAAGATCGGTGGCTTCGAATACGTGATCCAGCTCAACAACTCGCCGCTGAAGATGGAAGATCTCGGCAACCTGCCGATCAAGATGGTCAACGGCGCGATGGTCTATGTCCACGACGTCGCCAGCGTGCGCGACGGCAATCCGCCGCAGACCAACATCGTTCACGTCAACGGCAACCGCTCGGTGCTGATGATGGTGCTGAAGGCCGGCTCGATCTCGACCCTCGATATCATTGCCGGCATCAAGCAGAAGGTCATCGACGTCAAGGATTCGCTGCCCGATGCGCTCAAGATCGGGTTCATCGGCGACCAGTCGATATTCGTTCGCGGCGCGATCACGGGCGTTGCCTATGAAGGCGTGATCGCCGCGCTTCTGACCAGCGTGATGATCCTGTTGTTTCTCGGCAGCTGGCGTTCGACCATCATCATCGCGACCTCGATCCCACTCGCCGTGCTCGGCGCGATCGTGATGCTGTCGGCGATCGGCGAGACCCTCAACATCATGACGCTGGGCGGCCTTGCGCTCGCGGTCGGTATTCTGGTCGACGACGCCACGGTGACGATCGAAAACATCAATTACCATCTGGAGCAGGGCAAGGAGGTCGAGCGATCGATCCTTGACGGCGCTAGGCAGATCGTGACACCGGCCTTCGTGTCGCTGCTCTGCATCTGCATCGTGTTCGTGCCGATGTTCTTCCTGCAGGGCGTCGCGCGCTTCCTGTTCGTGCCGATGGCCGAAGCGGTGATGTTCGCGATGACCTGGTCGTTCATCCTGTCGCGCACGCTGGTGCCCACGATGGCGAAATACCTGCTGCAGCCGCATGCCGATCATGACGAGGCTACGCGGCCGCCGTCGCGCAATCCGCTGGTCCGCTTCCAGCGCGGTTTCGAGGCGCGCTTCGAACGAATCCGTGGCGGCTATCGCGACCTGCTGTCGATGGCGATGCAGCGGCGGGCGCCGTTTGTTGCCGGTTTCCTGGGCCTCGTGGTCGTATCGTTCCTGCTGGTGCCGTTCCTCGGGCGCAACTTCTTCCCGTCGGTCGATTCCGGCTCGATCCTGATGCATGCGCGCGCCCAGATCGGTACCCGCGTCGAGGAAACCGCCAACCAGTTTGCCGAGGTCCAGAAGGTGATCCGCAAGATCATCCCGCCGGGAGAGATCGATACGCTCGCCGACAATATCGGCATGCCGATCAGCGGCATCAACATGACCTACAACAACACCGGGGTGATCGGCCCGCAGGACGGCGATATCCAGATCAAGCTGAAGGAAGGCCATCGGCCGACCGCGGATTACGTCCAGGCGCTGCGCGAGCAACTGCCGCGCGCCTTTCCGGGCATGACGTTCGCGTTCCTGCCAGCGGATATTGTCAGTCAGATCCTCAATTTCGGTGCGCCGGCGCCGCTCGACCTTCAGGTTCGCGGCGCCAACCTCTCCGCGAACTTTGCCTACGCCAACAAGCTCCTGAGCCGGATTCGCCGCATCCCCGGCATCGCCGACGCGCGTATCCAGCAGTCGCCCAACAATCCGAGCTTCAATATCGATGTCGATCGCACCCGTGCGCAATATGTCGGGCTGACCGAGCGCGACGTCACCAACAGCCTGGTCGTCAACCTCGCCGGCAGCTCGCAGGTCGCGCCGACCTACTACCTCAATCCCGACAATGGCGTTTCGTACTCGATCGTGATGCAGGCCCCGCAATACCAGATGGATTCGATGGGCGCGCTGGAGACGCTGCCGATCACCGCGGGAGGCCCGGTGGCCCCGATCCTCGGCGGCATCGCCAACATCACCCGGACGACGTCGAATGCGGTGGTCTCGCAATATGACATCCAGCCGATGGTGCAGATCTATGCGACCCCGCAGGGGCGCGACCTCGGCGCGGTGGCCGCGGACGTCCGGGCCGTGATCGCCGATACCGCCAAGGAAGCGCCGAAGGGCAGTTCGGTGCATTTGCTCGGCCAGGTGCAGACCATGAATAGCGCGTTTTCCGGGCTGCTGTTCGGGCTGTTGGCCGCGATCGTGCTGATCTACTTTCTGATCGTGGTGAACTTCCAGTCCTGGTCCGACCCGTTCGTGATCATCACGGCGCTGCCGGCGGCACTCGCCGGCATCGTCTGGATCCTCTTCGCCACCCACACCACGCTGTCAGTGCCGGCCCTGACCGGCGCCATCATGTGCATGGGGGTGGCCACCGCCAACAGCGTGCTGGTGATCAGCTTTGCCCGCGAGCGTTACCAAGAGCTTGGCGATCCCGTCGCGGCTGCGATCGATGCCGGCTTCGTGCGCTTCCGCCCGGTACTGATGACGGCGCTGGCGATGATCATCGGCATGACGCCGATGGCGCTCGGGCTGGGCGAGGGCGGCGAGCAGAACGCGCCGCTCGGCCGCGCGGTAATCGGCGGACTGATCTTCGCTACCATCGCGACGCTGATGTTTGTTCCCGTGGTGTTTAGCACGGTGCACAAAACACGAGGCGTCAAGGCACGAGACACGAGAAGTTCCGATGCACTGGAGAAGCCGCATGCCCACTGAATCCCGCTCGCCGGTGTCCCGCCGGCGATTGAGCATTTTCGGGCTTGTGGCGGGTGGCATCGCCGTGCTGGTCGTGGTGACCGGGATCAGGGCGCGTGAGGATACCGAGGCGAAGCTGCGGCAATGGACGGACAACCAGGCCATTCCGACGGTGGCGGTGGTGCTGCCGGACCCCAAGGCGCTTAGCCCCACCCTCGACTTACCCGGCCGGCTGGAGGCCTATTATCGCGCACCGATCTTTGCCCGCGTCAGCGGCTACCTGAAAAGCTGGAGCGCCGATATCGGGGCCCGGGTCAAGGCCGGACAGGTGATCGCCGAGATCGAGGCGCCGGATCTCGATCAGCAGTTGTTGCAGGCACGCGCCGACCTCGCCAGCCAGGAAGCCAGCGCCAAACTGTCTGAAGCCACCCTGAACCGCCGCAAGACGCTGATCTCTTCGAATTTCGTGTCGATGCAGGAAATCGATGAGCGCACCGCCGATCTCTCCAACAAGAACGCCGCGGTCAAGGCTGGCCAGGCCAATGTGGAGCGGCTGGAGGCGCTCGCCGGCTACAAGAAGATCACTGCGCCGTTCGATGGCGTGGTCACCTCCCGCGACACCGACGTCGGCGCCCTGATCAATGCCGGCGGCAACAGCGGGCCTGCGATGTTCGTGATATCCGACATCAAGAAGCTCAGGGTTTATGTTAACGTGCCGCAAAGCTACGTGCCGTCGATCAAAATCGGCGCCAAGGCGGTCATCACAGTCCCGGACTATCCGAACCGGACCTTCCCGGCGACCGTGGAAGCGTCGTCGCAATCGGTCGATGTCGGCTCCGGGACAACGCGGATGCAGCTCGCGCTCGACAATGCCGGCGGCGAATTGATGCCGGGCAGTTATGCCAGCGTGCGGATGAACCTGGTGCGCGACGGCGCGCCGCCGCTTCACATTCCCGCAAGCGCGCTGATCTTCAACCAGAACGGTTTGCGGGTCGCAACTGTCGGCAGTGACGATAAGGTGCTGTTCAAGACCGTCACCATCGCCCGCGATCTCGGGCGCGACATCGAGCTGGCCTCCGGCCTCTCGCCGGATGACCGCGTCATTGTGGCACCGCCCGACGGCATGGCTGATGGGGACCAGGTTCATGTCGTCGGTAGCGCTCCCACCACCAAGACCGGGCCCGAAAAGGTCTCGGAGCGACCCGACGTCAAGGGGTAGGGGAAACAGGTCGGGCAAATGCGCGCCGGATGACAGGCTCCGCGACGAAGCAATCCGGTTCTCTCCTGCTAGCGCATACGCTGCCCGGAGCCGCCGTTTTGGCCCTTGCGCTTTGCCGCGTCGGATAGAATGTTGGCCGACAACAACGGGGAATCCGTTCGGGAGAGCGCCATCATGTCCGCCCTGCCATCCACATCGGGCAAAACCAGCGCCGCGGGCTCCGAAACCTATGATGCCGTGGTGGTCGGTGCCGGTTTCGCCGGCATGTACATGCTGCACCGGCTGCGCGGGCTGGATCTGTCGGTGCGGGTCTACGAGCAGGGCGATGGCGTCGGCGGCACCTGGTACTGGAACAGGTATCCAGGCGCGCGCTGCGACGTCGAGAGCATGCAATATTCCTATTCGTTCTCCGAGGAATTGCAGCAGGAATGGGACTGGAGCGAACGCTACGCGCCGCAGCCCGAGATCCTGAAATACGCCAACCACGTCGCCGATCGTTTTGATTTGCGCCGCGACATCGAGTTCAGCAGCCGCGTCGAGCAGGCCGTATTCGACGGGAGCGCCGGCTGCTGGTCGGTTACCCTGGCCGGCGGCAAGACGGTCACCGCGAGCTTTGTCATCCTCGCCACCGGATGCCTCTCGAACGCGCGGGTGCCCGACATCAAGGGCTTGGCCGATTTCAAGGGTGAGGTCTATCATACCGGCCACTGGCCGCATCATTCTATCGACTTCACCGGCAAGCGCGTCGCCGTGATCGGCACGGGGTCCTCGGCGATCCAGTCGGTGCCTGTGATCGCCGAGCAGGCGAACCATCTGACGGTGTTCCAGCGCACCGCGAATTTCTCCATCCCTGCACGCAACGCGGCGCTGACCGCCGAGGAGCGGGAGTCATTCCGCTCGCGCTACCCCGAGATCCGGCGCTTTGCGCGGGAACAGACGCGCAACGGCATCTACCAGGAATTGCCGGATCGCGGCGCGCTCGACGACGGCGACAATGAACGACGCGCCAAATACGAAGAGCGCTGGGCCAGGGGCGGGCTCACCTTCATGGGCGTCTATAACGATCTTGCGCTCGACGCGGCTGCCAACGACACCGCGGCCGGTTTCGTTCGGCAGAAGATCGCCGAGATCGTGCGCGATCCCGAAACCGCAAAACTGCTGCAGCCCAACAATCACCCGATCGGAACCAAGCGCATCTGCGTCGACACCGACTATTTCGCGACCTTCAATCGGCCCAACGTAAAGCTGGTCGACATCAAATCCTCAGGCATCGAGCAGATCCTGCCGCATGCGGTTCGCGCCGCGGGCAAGGACTACGAGGTCGACGCGCTGGTGCTGGCCACCGGCTTCGATGCGATGACGGGATCGGTTGCGAAAATCGACATTGTCGGCCGCGACGGCGCAACGCTGAACCGGAAATGGGCCGAGGGGCCGCGAACCTATCTGGGCCTGATGAGCGCGGGCTTCCCAAATCTGTTCGTCATCACCGGCCCCGGCAGTCCGTCGGTGCTGTCCAACATGATCGTGTCGATCGAGCAGCATGTCGACTGGATTGCGGACTGCATCAGCTTCATGCGCGATCATGGTCTTTCGATCATGGAAGCCGAACGCGACGCCGAAGACAAATGGGTCGCCCATGTCAACGAGATTGCGCATGCCACGCTCTATCCGCAGGCCAATTCCTGGTACATGGGCGCCAACATCCCCGGCAAGCCGCGGATCTTCATGCCCTATATTGGCGGCGTTGGCGCCTATCGGCGGATCTGCAATGACGTCGTGGCCAGGGGCTATGAGGGATTTACGATGACGGCGGCGGAACGGCCGCGCAAAATCGCAACGTTATGATCATCGTCAGTGCGAGTCATCGAGCGCGCATTCGCGCGACCCGTTGGCGCCTTGCAAATTGACGAAAATCGAACCATCCATCATCCCCCGGGGGGCTTGTCCGGGGCGTTCAGGCCCCTAGCTGCACTCAGGAACATCTAAAATATTCGGAGTTTGACTGAATGACCGATACCGCTGCGCCCGATTCCTCCGCCTATACGCCACCCAAGGTGTGGACGTGGACCAAGGAGAACGGAGGCCGCTTTGCCAGCATCAACCGTCCGACCGCCGGCGCCACGCACGAGAAGGAATTGCCGGTCGGCCGCCATCCCATGCAGCTCTATTCAAAGGCGACACCGAATGGTGTGAAGGTCACGGTGATGCTGGAGGAACTGCTGGCGGCCGGCCACAAGGGCGCCGAATACGACGCCTGGCTGATCCGGATCGATGGCGACCAGTTTGGCAGCGGCTTTGTCGCGGTCAATCCGAACTCCAAGATCCCGGCGCTGGTGGACCGCAGCGGCCCGGAGCCGATCCGGGTGTTCGAATCCGGTTCCATCCTGGTGCATCTGGCGGAAAAATTCGGTGCGTTCCTGCCGGCCAGGGGCGCCGCGCGCGCCGAATGCTTCTCATGGCTGTTCTGGCAGATGGGCGCCGCGCCCTATCTCGGCGGCGGTTTTGGACACTTCTACGTCTATGCGCCGACCAGGATCGAATATGCCATCGACCGTTTCGCGATGGAGGTCAAACGACAGCTCGACGTGCTCGACCGCCGGCTTACAGATAACGAATATCTCGCAGGGGCCGAATACACCATCGCCGACATCGCGGTCTGGCCCTGGTATGGTGCTCTCGCCAAGGGCCTGCTCTATGGCGCTTCCGGCGAATTCCTGTCGGTCCACGAATACAAGAACGTGCGGCGCTGGACCGACGCCATCGCCAGGCGTCCCGCCGTCAAGCGCGGCCGCATGGTCAACCGGACCTCCGGCGATCCTGCAAGCCAGCTCCACGAGCGCCACGACGCCTCCGATTTTGACACCAAAACGCAGGACAAGATCGGCGAGCCTGCGAAAACCTGACCTCGAAAGCATAACGCCTCACGCCCGCGTGTGGCGACAACCGCGCCCATCACCGCGTCGCAACTAGGACGCCGGCTCCGCCTGCGTCTCGATCGCAGCCAGCGGCTTGTCGTCGATCTGGGCCTCGAAGCCTCGAAGACGCTGATAAATCGAGATCAG
>JAGXAF010000161.1 GCA_018971675.1 Bradyrhizobium sp. | reverse complement strand
GCTTCAAATCGCGCTGCAATGTCATCGGTGAGCGACAACACGCCTCAAGCACCTTGCGATCTTTCCTCGAAAGGCAGACTTCTCTTGCTTCGGGTATCATCCCGACCTTGAATCACGACTCACGTTCCAAGAAAAGCGGGTACTAGTTCGTATTCAGGGAATGCCGGGAGAGGTCGAGGCAAAGTTATCGGAGGCGGATCAACTCTCAGTTAAAATTGCCGAACTTGAGCGAGAGATTCAAATGGAACAAGCCCGTTTTGAAGATGGGCGGTCAAATGTAGTGGCTTTGGAGCGCAATTTTCATCTCCTACTCAGGGCGATCCATTTCCCCGAGATTAAAGAAGAAGACAGAGTTTTTCTCAATCAACGAACTTGGTTCCCGTACATTCATCCAAAAGGAAACGATGCTCTTGCGTGGACGTTTAGTGATGCGGGTAGCGGCGGAAAAATGGTGCTCTTTAAGATTTGCTTTGCGCTCGCGATCCATCTGACAGCCGCACAAAGGGATCTTCCGATCCCCCGGATACTTGTCGTTGACTCGCCGATGAAAAACATAACGCCGGATATCAATCCGGAAATATTCTTTCATTTTTATCGCGAACTATACCGCCTGTTGCAGAATGAACTAAGGACGTGGCAGTGCATCGTTATTGATCAAACCTACTTTGAGCCACCGGAAGGGTTCCTGGATCATGCGCACCGTCTCATGACCAAGAGCGATCCTCGGCATCCGCCGCTGATTAGTTACTACCACGGTCATTAGCGGTTGCGCGGAATCTACGGAAACGACTCGTCGGCTCGAAACAGCGTCTGTTGGTCGCCAAGCAAAAACGGCCAAGTCCTCCGACCCGGCCGCTCCAAACCTTCAATCCGGAAATCTCAGCCCAACTCCCTCAACGGGCGCCTCACCTTAAACCTCACCCCGCCTTCGCCGCCGGCGCTTCGGCTTTCTTCTTCTCGATCTGGCGCTTCAGTTCGAGCGCGCGGGGCGAGAGCAGGTCGGCCCTGGCCTTGAGCAGATAGGCATCTAGGCCGCCATTGTGGTCGACGCTTTTGAGCGCATTGGTCGAAACGCGCAGGCGCACGTTGCGGCCGAGTGCGTCCGAGATGAAGGTGACGTTGCACAGGTTCGGCAGGAACCGGCGCTTGGTCTTGATATTCGAGTGGCTCACCTTGTGGCCCACCAGCGGGCCCTTGGCCGTCAGTTCACAGCGCCGCGACATCTTCTCAAATCCTCTGCCATCCCCGTCTCGCTCCGGCGCGAGAGCGCGCGGGCAGCGGGGGTTGAAAATCATGTCCGTTTCGGGAACCGCGGACGTATAGGGGAGGGGGCCAATGCAGTCAAGGTTTCCAGGCCGGAGAGACGCCTCGCCGACAGCCGGTTTCTCCGGTGTTCCCGGAGGCTTATCCCGCACCCAGCAAAACAGGCCATCATATAAACGGCGTATTCAACGGCGAAAAAGCCGGTGTCGCGACCATTGCCGTGACCAAGTGCGGATTTATTCAATAGCGCCTCAAATCAATATTGCCTGGCGCAAACTATACCTAAATGAATGGTTGATTGATCGCGCGTGCGCAAGGACCGCCTTAAGTGACTCAGTACGGCAGGATTTCACCCGGGTTCGCCCCATTATTGCGGCGGACAGCCGGCGGATTCTGCGCCTGCGCGTTGCTGTTGCTGGCGGTGCCGCAGGCGGCGTCGGCGCAAGGCCGGCTCGATGCGCGCTATGAGGCGACGCTTGCCGGTATTCCCGTCGGCAAGGGCGCCTGGACCATCGAGATCGCGGACGACCAGTTTTCCGCCGCCGCCTCCGGCGGCACCGCGGGGCTGCTGAAGGCTTTTTCCCGCGGCTCCGGCACCAGCGCTTCGCAGGGCCGCGTGGTCAACGGCGCCTTGGTGCCGACCGGCTATACCGCGACCACGGTGACGGCGAAGAAATCCGAGTCGATCCGGATGGCGCTGGTCAACGGCTATGTAAAGGACTTCGCGATCGATCCGCAGCCGCCGGTCGATGCCGACCGCATTCCGGTGACGGATGCGCATCGCCATGGCGTGTTCGATCCGATGACCGGTTCGATGCTGCGCGTGCCCGGCAACGGCGAATTGATGGGCCCGGATGCCTGCCACGCAGGGCAGGCGATCTTCGATGGCCGGATGCGCTACGAGCTCAAGCTCGATTTCAAGCGCGTCGAAAGCGTGCGCGCCGAAAAAGGCTATCAGGGCCCGGCGGTGGTGTGCGCGATCTATTTCCAGCCGGTGTCGGGCTATATCCCCGATCGCCCGGTGATCAAATATCTCGCCGCCCAGCGCAACATGGAAGTCGCCCTGGTGCCGATCGCGGGAACCCGAATCCTGGTGCCTTATCGCGTCGTCGTGCCGACTCCGCTCGGCACCGCGGTGCTGCAAGCCACCCAGTTCCTGACCGCGGCCGCCCCGCCGCGCGTTCCCAAGACCCAGTGAGTTTGCGAAGGAGGCGGCGCAATCTTCCCCTCCCCCTTGCGGGGAGGGGTGGGGGTCCGCAGGCAGTGAGCTTGTGAGTATCGCGTAAGCGCTATCTCTCTTCTTTCCTTGCTGGTGAGCAGAAGCGGTGCTCGTTGACCCCCACCCCCGACCCCACCCCGCAAGGGGGAGGGGTGCAGAGAAGTTTCGCACAGGGGAGAGCGGGCAAGCGATCTTCGCGCAGCTTGAGATGCCCAATGACTCCGCTTGACTCTCGTTCAATTCTGATTCGACTCCAGCATGTCCTTCGTTTTAAGGATTTTGCCGAAAAACCGCCGCTTGTGGAGCGACGCCAAACTTGATCTAGTGCTGCTGCGGGATATTCAACGCGAGATGTTGCGGTGAACGTATCAAGAGTGATGCGGAGTCAGCGATTCGGGCGCGATTCGTTCCGGACTCGTTCCAGAGCTTAAACCGCGACCTGCAAACTGTCGCATCGTGAAACACTCAAGAGCCCGCCCGCGCATATCCAGTTCGCAAAACCGGTATTCATCCTCGCGGACGGCGCGCCGATAGCCGCGCAGAGAACCCCTGAAATCATGTCCTTTTCGTCGTCATCGCCCTTGTTCTCCAATGACCGCGCTCCCGGCGCCGGCGTCACCGCCGTGCTCGGGCCGACCAACACCGGCAAGACCCATCTGGCGATCGAACGGATGGTCGCGCATTCCTCCGGCGTGATCGGCCTGCCGCTGCGGCTGCTGGCGCGCGAGGTCTACAACAAGATCGTCGATCGGGTCGGCGCCGACGCCGTCGCCCTGGTCACCGGCGAGGAGAAGATCAAGCCGGCGAAGGCGCGCTACTGGGTCTCCACCGTGGAGGCGATGCCGCGGGATCTCGACGTGTCGTTTCTCGCCGTCGACGAAATCCAGATCGCGGCCGATCTGGAACGCGGGCATGTCTTCACCGACCGCATCCTGCATCGCCGCGGCCGCGATGAGACGCTGCTGCTGGGCGCCGCCACCATGCGCCCGGTCATCGAGCGGCTGTTGCCCGGCGCCTCCATCGTCACCCGGCCGCGGCTGTCGCAACTCGAATTCGCCGGCGACCGCAAGATCACCCGGCAGCCGCGCCGCACCGCGATCGTGGCGTTCTCCGCCGACGAGGTCTACGCGATCGCCGAACTGATCAAGCGTCAGCATGGCGGCGCCGCCGTGGTGCTCGGCTCGCTGTCGCCACGCACGCGCAACGCACAGGTGGCGATGTTCCAGTCGGGCGATGTCGATTATCTGGTGGCGACCGACGCGGTCGGCATGGGATTGAACCTCGACGTCGATCATGTCGCCTTTGCTTCCGACCGCAAGTATGACGGCTATCAGTTTCGCAGGCTCAATCCGTCCGAATTCGCGCAGATCGCCGGCCGCGCCGGTCGCGCCACCCGCAACGGCACCTTCGGCACCACCGGACGCTGTGCGCCGTTCGAGCCGGAACTGGTGAATGCGCTGCAGAACCACATCTTCGAAAGCGTGAAAACCTTGCAATGGCGCAACTCGAAGCTGGACTTTTCCTCGCTCGGCGCCCTGCAGGTATCATTGGCCCTTTCGCCGGCGCATGAGACGCTGACCCGCGCGCCGATCGCCGAGGATTTGCGCGTGCTTGACCACGCCGCGCGCGACGCCGACGTGCGCGAGATGGCGGTCGGAGCCGCCGCCGTCGAACGGCTGTGGGATGCCTGCCAGATTCCGGACTACCGCAAGATCGCCCCGGCCGCCCATGCCGAACTGGTGACGACCCTGTTCGGATTCCTGATGAAAAGGGGCCGGATTCCCGATGCCTGGTTCTCAGCCCAGGTCGATCAGGCCGATAACATCACTGGCGATATCGACACGCTATCGGGCCGGATCGCGCAGATCCGGACCTGGACCTTCGTCGCCAACCGGCCGGACTGGCTGGCCGATCCCGAGCATTGGCAGGGGATTACGCGGGAGGTCGAAAATAAATTGTCCGATGCGCTGCACGAACGGCTCACGGAGCGTTTCGTTGATCGGCGGACCAGTGTATTGATGCGCCGGCTGCGGGAGAACACGGTATTGGATACGGAAATCGGCAAGACCGGCGAAGTGATCGTGGAAGGTCATGTGATCGGCCGGCTCGACGGATTCACCTTCGCGCCCGATGCCGCGGAGGCCGGCTCCGACGCCAAGGCGCTGCAGGCGACCGCGCTGAAGGCGCTGGCCGGTGAAATCGACGCCCGCGCCGGGAAACTCGCCGCCGCCCCCGACGACCAGTTCGTGCTGGCTTCCGACGGCACCATTCGCTGGACCGGCGATGCGGTGGCGAAACTGGTGGCGGCCGACGACGTGCTGCATCCCCGCATCCGCATTATCGCCGATGATCGCCTCGGCGGCGCGCCGCGCGAAGGGGTGCAGACCCGGCTCGAACTGTGGCTGAAGACGCATATCGAGAAATTGCTGGGGCCGCTGTTCGATCTCGGCAAGGCCGAGGACATCACCGGCATCGCCCGCGGCATCGCCTTCCAGCTGGTTGAATCGCTCGCCGTGCTGGAGCGCGCGAAGATCGCGGCCGAAATGAAGGATCTCGATCAGCCGTCGCGCGCTATTTTGCGCAAATACGGCGTCCGGTTCGGCGCCTATCACATCTATATTCCGCCGCTGTTGAAGCCGGCAGCGCGCGCGCTGGCGTCGCTGTTATGGGCGCAGAAGCAGGACAATGTCGATCTGCAGGCCTTGTCGGGCGCGCAGCATCTGGCCGGCTCCGGCCGCACCTCGTTCCCGGTCGACAAGGCATTGCCGCGCGATGCCTATCGCGTGCTCGGTTACAAGCAATGCGGCGAGCGCGCGGTGAGGGTGGACATCCTGGAGCGCCTTGCCGATCTGATCCGCCCGGCTTTGGCGTGGCGCGAGACCTCGCCGGGCGAAAAGCCCGCCGGCGCGTTCGACGGCCGTGGCTTTGTCGTGACCCAGGCGATGACCTCGCTGACGGGGTCGGCGGGTGAGGACTTTGCCTCGGTGCTGCGCGCGCTCGGCTATCGCATGGATCGCCGGCCGCCATTGCCGCCGAAGCCGGCTGTGGTGGAAGCCGCGCCTGCGGAAGCAACTTCTGTTGAAGCAGCGCCGTCCGAGGTCATTGCGACGGAAGGAGCCGTTGCTTCTGACGCCGCGCCGGAAACGGCCTCGTCGCCCGAGGCCATCTCGCAAGACAACACGCCATCCGAACCGGTGGCCGCGGAACCCGCGCTCGCCGCTGAAACCGTTGATGTTGCCGACGTCGCGAGCGCCGCGCCCTCGGTGGCGCTGCTGCCCAATGTGACGCTGCAGGCGGGCGACGTTGAAACCTCGCAGGCCCAAGACGTTGTTCAGAAAGACGTTGTTCAGCAAGACGTTGTTCAGCCAGACGCGGATCAGCCAGACTCTGTTCAACACTCTCTTGACGTAACGGCCGCTGTCGAAGCTGCTGCCGCGCCTGATGCGTTGGCATCCGAGACGCCGGCAACGCCGGAACTCGTCGAAGTCTGGCGGCCCGGCGGACGCGCGGAAGAGCGCCGCCCCCGCCACGATCGCAACCGTCATCGGCATCGCGGCCATCAGGCGTCCGCGCCTGATGCGGGCATGCCCGCCGCCAGTGGCGAGATCGGCACCGGCGAGAAGCGCGAGCACCATCGCCGGCGGCGTCGTCGTCACAATGAATTCCGTAAACCGGGCGAGGGCGCGCCAATGGAAGCGGGGGCCGCGCCGACCGGGGCCGCGCCCGCTTCGGAACGCGAGGAGCGACGCCAGGATCAACGTGGGGATCGCCGTGGTAACCGTCCGCCGCACGAGCGCTTCGAAGGCAAGGATCGTGACAGGGATGGTCGCCGCGACAAGTTCGATCGCAACAAGGGTGATCGCAACAACGATCGCGATCGCGGCGGGCGCGACAGCGGGGGACGCGACAAGCGCGACAGCGGCCCGTCGCACCGGCAATGGGCCACCAGCGCCGCACCGCGCGATCGCGATCGTGCGGCCGATCCGAATTCTCCGTTCGCCAAGCTGGCCGCGCTCAAGGAGCAACTCACCGCCGGCCGCAAGGACTGATCCCGTTCGGTATTCGATGGTGTTTTTTGGAGCGCCAGCGTCTCGACAAATGGTTGTGGCACGCGCGGGTGGTGAAGGCCCGCACCAGCGCGGCCGCGTTGGTCGAGGGCGGCCATGTCCGCGTCAACGGCGTGCGCGAAAAGGCGCCCGGTCATGCTGTGAAGGCCGGCGATGTTCTGACCATCGCGCTCGATCGCGGTGTCCGTGTGCTCAAGGTGACGGGCTTCTCCGAGCGGCGCGGCGACGCACCGGCCGCGCGCCTGCTGTATGAGGATTTGCAGCCGCCGGGTTTGCCAAAACCGCCGGAATAACTATCTGCAATCAAGCAGCCTGCCCGCTGCAAATCGCTCGATCGAAGCGCGCTGCTTCACTTGCGGCTGCGGGGTTCATGCGCTACGCAACCACTCAAAATCGACCCGTTTCGGAGCCATGTCTTTCGGAGTTCTGGATGACGTACGTCGTCAATGAAGCCTGTATCAAATGCAAATATACCGATTGCGTTGAAGTCTGCCCCGTGGATTGTTTCTACGAGGGTGACAACATGCTGGTCATCCATCCGGACGAGTGTATCGATTGCGGCGTTTGCGAGCCCGAATGTCCGGCTGAGGCCATCAAGCCCGACACCGAGCCCGGCCTCGAAAAATGGCTCGAGGTGAATGCGGAATACGCCAAGAGCTGGCCCAACATCACCCAGAAAAAAGAGGCGCCGCCGGACGCCAAGGATTTCGAGGGTGTGGAAGGCAAGTTCGAGAAATATTTTTCTCCAGCTCCGGGCACTGGCGACTGATACCGTGCGCCTTCCCCTGAGGTCCGCGAAACCCCTCTCCCGGTCTGCTTAACCCTAATCCCGGTTGATCGACCGGATTCAGCCCAAAAACGGCTCCAACAACCCCTAAATCATTGATTTTTGCGGAAAATGTGCTATGTTGGGCACATTACAGGCCGAACCGAGCCATGCGTACCTTTGGCGTCCAGGGTTCCCGTTAACATCGAACAGGGGCGTGGCAGTTTCCGCGCGCAGGCTGTGTCACAGAAAACGCGTAAAAAGAGTATTTCCAAGGCTTCGAAAAAAGCCGCTGCGGCCGACCGCAGTGCAACCAAGAGCCGTTCCCGGGCTTCTCACAAGGATACCCGGACCGCCGCCAGGGCGACGGCTGTAAAATCGTCGAAAAACAAAAGAAGCGCGATGCCAAACAAGACTGCCAAAACTGCCGCGAAAGCGGCGGGTTCGAAAGGTGCTGCGTCGAAAGCCGCTGCCAAGACTGCGCCGCGGACCGCCGCCAAGACCGCCTCTGCCAAGCCCCTCGCCGCCAAGCTGATGGCCGGGGCCCCCCGCGCCGAGGAGCCGAAGAAGGCGCCGACCCAGCGCCAGGGGTTCAAGACCAACGAGTTCGTCGTGTATCCCGCCCACGGCGTTGGCCAGATTCTGGCCATCGAGGAGCAGGAGATCGCCGGCGCCAAGCTTGAACTGTTCGTGATCGATTTCATGAAAGACAAGATGACGCTGCGGGTGCCGACCGCGAAGGTCGCCAATGTCGGCATGCGCAAGCTGTCGGAGCCGGCGCTGGTCAAGCGTGCGCTGGAAACGCTGAAGGGCCGCGCCCGCGTCAAGCGCAC
>JAGXAF010000160.1 GCA_018971675.1 Bradyrhizobium sp. | reverse complement strand
GGAGACCAGATAACCTCCTCCCTCGGCGTCGAGCCCGTTGCGAAAATCGGCGGACGCCAGCAAGGCGCGATCGACCGAGCGGCACATCGAGGCGATGCGGCTGACTTCGTTCACCGCCGGCCCCACCACGGTAAAATCAAGCCGATCCTCGCTGCCGATATTGCCGTAAAACACCTCACCGACATGCAGGCCGACATAGGCCGAGGTGGTCGGACGACCGTCCGTCGAGCGGCGGACGTTGAGCGCGCTGACATTGCGCCGGAACAGATGCTCGGCTCGCAGTGCCGCGCGCCCCGCGCTGGCCATGTCGTCGCGGGCAAACATCGCAAGCATGCCGTCGCCGATCAGCTTGAGTACGTCGCCGCCGGCCGCGTGAATCGCATCGATCGCAGCCTGTGCATAATCGTTGAGAAACGGAATGATCTCGCCGGGTTCAATGCTCTCGCTGATCGCAGTCGAGCCGCGCAGGTCGGAGAACCACAACACGGTGTTGATCCGCTCGGTGACGCCGCGCGAGATCCGGCCGCGCAGCACCTTCTCGGAAGCATCGCGCCCGAGATAGACCCGGCCGAGCGTGCGCGCGATCTCGATTTGCGCCGCCGACTTGATCACAAGCCCCAGCGCCGGCACCAGGTCGCGCAGTGCCGACAGGCCGTGCTCGCCAAAACCTGCAGGGTCGCGGGTGGCCCAATACGAATAAACGCAATCCATCTGGCCGATCGAACCGGCTTCGCCGAACCGATGCACGAAGGCCAGGAAATGCCGGTGGCCCCTGGCCCGGAGATCGCCGATCTGGGTGAAATCAAGCGAAGCACAGTCGGCGAGATCGATCAGCATCTCGTCCTGGCCATGCTCGAGTATGTGGTGGAAGGTCGAACGCCGCCAGTTTCGCGCGGCATCGCCCTCACCGGTCGGCCCGTATTCGAAAACGTCGCTCTCGTCGATCTCGATGTCGTTCCAGCGAAACCCGCGCCCTTCGAAGATCGGATGCAGCGTATCGATGAAGATGACGCCGCGTGACAACTCCAGCCCGTGCTCCCGGCAGCGCTCGCAGAAGCCGCGGATCACGTCGCTGCCGGCAGCGCCGGCCAGCCCCTGGCTGACCAGCCAGTTCGTCAACTCAAGCCGGCGCGAGAGATCCATGCAATATTATGCCGTGCCATCCAGCGAAGCGAAAGCCTTGCCGGCCGGCGACTGCACGGCTTGACGACCGTGATCCGGCACGCGCAAATGCGTGAGGTCCGACAACAACAAATCTGGAGCCCCGTTCCGATTCCATCGGAACGGAAACGGCTCTAGACAACCTCCGCCGGCGCCAGCCTGCAGACCTCGCCGCTCGCCTCGATCTGGAGCGTTGCGTGCTGGATGTTGAAGCGCTGCGATAGCTCCTCGCAGATGCGGTGCAAAAAATTGTCGTCATAGCCGCCGGGCCGCACCAGATGCGCTGTCAGCGCGGTTTCCCTGGTGCTCATGGCCCAGACATGCAGGTCGTGCAGTTCGGTCACCCCTTCGAGCTGAACGAGATATTCCCTTACCTCGGCAAGCTCGATGCCCTTGGGCACCCCGTCGAGCGCGAGGTTGACGCTGTCCCTGGCAAGGCCCCACCCGCTCGCCAGCACCACACCCGCGATGCACAGGCTGATCGCGGGATCGACCCACAGCCATCCCGTCGCCATGATGACGAGGGCGGCGACCACCACGCCAAGGGACACCGCCGCATCGGCCGCCATGTGCAGATACGCGCCGCGGACGTTCAAATCGCCATGACGGCCACGCATGAACAATAGCGCCGTGCCACCGTTGACGAGAATGCCGAGCGCCGCAATCAACACCACCGTCCGGCCTGCGACGGCGGCCGGCTCCTGGAGACGGTTGATCGCTTCGACGGCGATACCACCGACCGCGATCAAGAGCAGGCCGGCATTGACCAGCGCGGCCAGGATCGAGGCGCGCCGATAGCCGTAGGTATGCCGCTGCGTCGGCTGCTTGCCGGCAAGCCACATCGCGATCCACGCCAGCAACAGCGAGATCACGTCGGAGAAATTGTGAACGGCATCGGAAATCAGCGCCAGCGAGTTCGCGGCGTAGCCAAACCCCAGTTCCGCGACCACGAACAGCGTGTTGAGCGCGGCGCCGAATGCAAACGCGAAGCCGAAATGATCCGGCGCGTGGCTATGGCCCGCGTGGTTGTGACCGTGCGCATGTTCGTGGTTGTGACCATGTTCGTGGTCATGATGGTGGTGCTGATGGACCATGGCGCCTGCGATAGTCGTTGCCGTTCGATGTGTTCGACTGCGACTATAGCGCGGCTGAAAAGCTGAATACTATTACGTGAGACACCGGTCCTGTGGCGCGGTCCCCGTCCGGCACCGATGGTGGGCCATGGCGACGAGGCCACCCGATCCACCTGCCAAACCGGCCTTCCA
Source organism: Bradyrhizobium sp. (assembly GCA_018971675.1). Lineage (GTDB taxonomy): Bacteria > Pseudomonadota > Alphaproteobacteria > Rhizobiales > Xanthobacteraceae > Bradyrhizobium. The sequence continues at coordinate 5,797 of JAGXAF010000160.1, read as the reverse complement.
GCTATTCCACGCCGCGGTTGAACTTGTTGGACTTCGGCAGGCCGTGCGCAAGGCGGCCAGCGTCGGCGCGGTTGCCGCGCCAATCCGTCAGTTCCTTGGCGCTCAGGCTCTGCTCCCGCCCGGCCGAATCCTTCCAGGTCAGACCTGCCTTGGAATCGAACGTTGCGACATCCGATAGTTTTGCGCTGGAATATTTCTGCAGCCGCACGCCGCGGCCCCGCGCCATCTCCGGCACCTGGGCGATCGGGAACGTCACCATTTTGTGGTTGGTGCCGATCACGGCAACGCTGTCGCCGGTCACGGTCGCGATGGCACAGGCCTCATTCGGCATCTCGACATTGAGCACCTGCTTGCCCTTGCGGGTATTGCCGACGCAGTCGTCCTCCTTGACGACGAAGCCCTGTCCCTCGAGGCTCGCAATCAGGAACTTGCGGCCGCCCTTGTTGACGAACAGCGACACGATCGCCGCGTCCTGTTCCATATCGATGAACATCCGGATCGGCTCGCCATGCCCACGGCCGCCGGGGAGCTTGGCGACGTCGAGCGAGTAGAATTTGCCGTTGGTGGCAAACAGCAGCAGCTTTGACGTGGTCTCGGCGAAGAACGCCTGACCGAGCTTGTCGTCGGTCTTGAAGGCAAGCCCGGAAATATCCTCGACATGGCCCTTGAGCGTACGCACCCATCCCTTGTCGGAGACGACGACCGTGACCGGCTCGCGCTCGACAAAGGCCTCCTCGATGGCGGCGAGATCGTGCTCGGGCGCATCCGCAAATTGGGTACGGCGCTTGCCGAGCGGCGTCTTCGGCCCGAACAGGTCGCGCACCTTGCGAACCTGCTCGCCAACCTTGGCCCATTGTTCGGATTCCGAAGCGAGAAGGCCCTTGATGCCTTTCAGTTCGTTGCGGAGGTTCTTGTCCTCGGTGCGGATTTCCATTTCCTCAAGCTTGCGCAGGGAGCGCAGCCGCATGTTGAGAATGGCATCCGCCTGAACGTCGGACAGCTTGAACGCCTTGATCAGCGCCGGCTTGGGCTCGTCCTCGTTGCGGATGATCTTGATGACCTTGTCGATGTTCAGATAGGCGATCAGGTATCCGGCGAGGACCTCCAGCCGGTGCTCGATCTGCTGCTTGCGGTAGTTGGTACGACGCAGCAGCACGTCGCGCAGATGGTCGAGCCATTCGCGCAGGCATTCGGCGAGCCCCACCACCTTGGGGATGCGGCCCTTCACCAGCACGTTCAGGTTCAGCGGAATCCGGCTTTCCAGTTCGGTCAGCCGGAACAGCGATTCCATCAGCAGTTCCGGATCGACCGCCCGAGACTTCGGCTCAATGACGAGCCGTATATCGTCGGCGGACTCATCGCGGACGTCGCCGACCAGCGGCAGCTTCTTGTCGTTGAGCAATTCGGCGATCTTCTCGACCAGCCGCGACTTCTGCACCAGCCATGGAATTTCGGTGATGACAATGACCCAGGTGCCCCGCGAGCCCTCTTCCTGGGTCCATTTGGCGCGGGTGCGGAACGAGCCGCGCCCCGTGACATAGGCCTCGGTAATGCTTTCCTTGGAATCGACGATGATGCCGCCGAGCGGAAAATCCGGACCCTTGACCCAGCGCAACAGCGTTTTCGACTTCGCATCGGGCTTTTCGATCAGGTGCAGCGCCGCGTCGCAGAGTTCGGCGACGTTGTGCGGGGGGATCGAGGTCGCCATGCCGACCGCGATACCTTGTGCGCCGTTGGCGAGCAGGTTCGGAAAGCCGCCGGGCAGCACCACCGGCTCTTTCGACTGGCCGTCATAGTTCGGCCGGAACTCGACGCCGTCCTCGTCGATGCCTTCCAGCAGCAGCCGCGCGACATCGGTCATGCGCGCTTCGGTGTAGCGGTAGGCGGCGGGATTATCGCCGTCGACATTGCCGAAATTGCCCTGGCCGTCGACCAGCGGATAGCGCGAGGAGAAATACTGCGCGAGGCGCACCATGGCGTCGTAGATCGCCTGGTCACCGTGCGGATGGAACGAGCCCATCACGTCGCCGACGATCTTGGCGGATTTCTTGAACGCCGCGCCGGGATCGAGCCGCAGCAGCCGCATGCCGTACAGGATACGCCGATGCACCGGCTTGAGGCCGTCACGGGCGTCCGGCAGCGCGCGGTGCATGATGGTGGAGAGCGCGTAAGCGAGATAGCGCTCTTCCAGCGCATCGCGCAGCGGCACCTCGTGGATTTCAGCCGGATCTTGCGGCGGAATCAGTCGTTTTCCCATACGGAGGGGTTAAACTTTTGGGCTGAATCGAGCAAGGCAGGAATCAACCGCCACGCCTTACGCCCTGTTCTCCACGAGCGCAGGAACGACCAGCCTGCGCCGAGACGGCCTTCCCGAACTTACTGGGGGGGCTTCTGGGCCGAAGCGGTATGTGTCAGGCCCCGCTTGAGGCAACGCCGCGCTGCCTCGATATCAGCATCGGTCGCACCCTGGCTGCGCGCGTATTGCTCGGCAGCCGTCGCCGAATAGAGCGCAACGTAGTACCGGACAGCCACGCAGGACAGCCGGTGCATCAGGCCGCCTCGCTCGGCAGCCATGGCGTTGGGTGACAGCGTCATCAAGGCCACCAGAACACAAATCAAACGCGCGCCCATCAGGCGTTCCTCCAAATTCCGCGACCTCGAACGTCGCAACAGTTGAGGAGAACCCTGGTTCTCCAGATGAAAAAGCTTTGGCAGGTTTGCCGGGATCACCCGCCAGGCCGGACCGCTTTTCGGCCTGCCGCTCAGCGATCGGTTCTGAAGCATCACATGCCATGTGCCGACGATTCGGCACATGGGCTCGATCGCTTATTTAGCGGTCATCCCCTAGAACGCTGCATATGCATTCCTGAATGCAATGGCGCCGGCCAGCGATCGCGGCCGCGTACGGACCGCATGACCATCATTGCCGCTCTGCACGATCCACTTGCCATGTTCCTGGCCGACAATTTTTCCGACATGGTGACGCCACACGACAATCGCGCCGACCCGCGGTCCACCCGCGTTGGATCCATAATGCGCCCATGCGCGCGCCAGATTGTACGATGGTCCGGGATCACTGCCGACCTGAGTGCGCATGTACCATCCGCACCATGCGCGCGGCCGCCCGGCATAGTGAAAATGCCGATCGACCTCGCCGCGATGAATGTAATGATGATGGTGATGATGGCTATAGTGGTGATGATAGCGATGGTGATGGTGGCGACCATGTGCTTCGGCGTTCGATCCCAACGCACATAGAACAGCCGTTACAGCTAGGATAGTACGCATTAACCTTTATCCTGTGTGGGGGAGATCGCTTCAGTGCGATCAGGAGAGCCGCTTTGAGAGGGACGAAATTTCTTGTCCAGCGGCGCGATTAACTGCACGGAAACTGCGTTCCGGCAGTGGGGCTTTAAGACTTTTCAGGTGGCCAAAATGTGGCAGGCGAGTCGCTCGCACTACACCGGAATCTGCCGTATTTCGCCGCGAAAAAGTTAACGCGCGCATCCGCGATCAGCGGACGCATTGACTTCCGTTGACAAGTTTAGCAGCCGTCCCCGCGCGGTGTCGGTTAACCGCATTGATGAAGCCGCCTCTTGCGTCGGAATGGCTCTGTCCGCGCGGCTCCAGCACGTGGCGCAGCAGGAACAGCCCGGTCAGGCGAAAGCCGTCCTGCAAGTCCTGATCCGACCATCCGTTCCGATCAGCTTCGTGCTTGCGCAGGAAAGCCGGCAACCGCAACAGCCGGTCGCGATAGGGTTCGCCGGCCTGCCGCGACACCGCGCTGCCGGATTTTGGCGAGACGTAAATCAGTTCGGTGGTGTCGCCGGTGGCCGCGCAGTTTTCCAGGTCGAGGCCAAAGCCGAGTTCGGCCAGCATCGCGAGCTCAAATTTCACCAGATGCACGGCGGCATCGCCGGCATCGCCGAAATCGTCAAGCGTGTGCTCGAGCATGTCGTGGATGTCCTGGTGCGGGTCGCGCTCCGGCAACAACCGCGCCAGCGAGGCCAGATGAGTGACGCCATAGACCGCATAGGACGATGCCAGCATGGCCGCCGCGCGCAGTCGCGTGCTCTCGATCGCGTAATAACCGAGATGCTCGTCGAGCCGCGCCCGCCACACCGCGCGCACGCTGTTGCCGGGCTGCAGCAACGGCCGCATCCGGGATCCGGCGCCGCCGCGCACGAGGCCGAGATGCCGGCCGTGCTCGCGGGTCAGCAGTTCGACAATGGCGGAGGATTCGCCATGCCGCCGCACCCCCAGCACAATGCCCTCGTCGATCCATTCCATGGGCAACAGCTTACAGGATTCCCGCGGGCTACCCTAGTCGTTGAACCAGCCGCTCGCGTCGCCGGTATAAGAGAAATACAGCCCCGCCACGGTCAAGGCACAGGATACGACCTCGATCGCGCTGTCCAGTTGCAGGCCGAACCGGCCGATCACGTCGATCAGCGAATAGATCGACAAGGTCAGCGCGCCCCACAGCACCCAGCGGGGCCAGTTCTTGCGTCGCTGGGCCGCAAGCCACACCAGGAAAGTCAGCGACAGGATCATGATGGCTGCAATGATGCTGTTGGCCGCGATCAGCTCCTGCGTGATCTCGGCGGTCGGCGTGCGATCATCGAGCGCGGCCGACAGCGAGTCGAGTGTCAACGACATGTACAGCAGCGCCTCGAACCAAACGACGTTGCCTGGAACGACGTTGCCTGGAATGTTTGCTGGAACCTTGTTCGACGAATTCATGGGACGCGGCTATTCCTTCGGATATTCCAGGCCCATCTCCCGGTAGCGGTCGGGATCCTCTTCCCAGTTCTCGCGAACCTTGACGAACAGGAACAGGTGCACCGGTTGGCCCAGGATCTCGGCGAGTTCCTTGCGCGCGTCGGCGCCGATCGACTTGATGGTGGCACCGCCCTTGCCCAGCACGATCTTGCGCTGGCTTTCCCTCTCGACAAAGATGGTCTGTTCGATGCGGACGGAACCATCCTTGCGCGCGGTCCAGCTGTCGGTCTCGACCGTGGACTGATACGGCAGCTCTTGATGCAACTGGCGGAAGATCTTTTCCCGGGTGATTTCCGCCGCCAGGTGCCGCATCGGCGCATCCGACATCTGGTCGTCCGGGTAGTGAAACGGCCCTGCCGGCACCAGGCGAGCGAGGCTGCGACGCAAATCGTCGACGCCATCGCCCGATAGCGCCGAAACCATGAAGGTCTGTTCGAAGGCCAGCCGATCGTTGGCGGCCCTGGTCAGCGCCAGCAGCCTTTCCCGCGGCACCAGGTCGATCTTGTTCAGCACCAGGATTTTCGGGTGTTTGACCGTTGCGAGCCTGTTCAGGATCGCATCGGCTTCGTCGTCGATCCCGGCCTTGGCGTCGAGCAGCACGCAAACGAGATCGGCATCATGGGCCCCGCTCCATGCCGTCGACACCATCGCGCGGTCGAGCCGGCGCCTGGGCAGGAAGATGCCGGGTGTGTCGACCAGGATGATCTGCGCGTTGCTTTCGATCACGATGCCGCGGATCAGCGCGCGCGTGGTTTGCACCTTGCGCGAGACGATCGTGACCTTGGAGCCGACCAGCGAATTGACCAAAGTGGACTTGCCGACATTGGGAGCGCCGATCAGCGCGACAAAGCCACAGCGCGTGGCGGGCGATGCGGTCGCCTCGGGGGCGTCACCCGTCATTGCTGCCGCCGCCGACGCCTTCGCGCGCAATCATCACGGAGGCCGCGACCTTCTCGGCCGCGCGCTTGCTGCCGCCGACGCCTTCGGCGGGCGCCAGCCCCGGCAGATCCACGGC
>JAGXAF010000159.1 GCA_018971675.1 Bradyrhizobium sp. | reverse complement strand
GCCGATCTCGACTCCGGAAAGCACAGCCGGATCGTGACGCGGTTTCCGCCGGAGCCGAACGGTTATCTGCATCTTGGACACGCCAAGTCGATCGCTCTGAATTTCGGTATCGCGCAGGAGTTTTCCGGCCGCTGCCATTTGCGGTTCGACGATACCAATCCGACCAGAGAAGAGCAGGAATATATCGACTCGATCCAGGCCGACGTGCGCTGGCTGGGCTATGACTGGGGTTCCGATCTGTTTTATGCGTCAGACTATTTCGATCGGCTGTACGAATGGGCGGAGGCTCTGATTCGCAGCGGCCACGCCTATGTCGATGACCAATCCCAGGCCGATATCCGCGCCCGCCGTGGTACGCTGACCGAGCCCGGTCAGAACAGTCCGTTCCGTGATCGAACGGTTGACGAGAATCTCGATTTGTTCAGGCGCATGAAGGCGGGTGAGTTCCCGAACGGCGCCCGGGTGCTGCGCGCCAAGATCGACATGGCTTCCGGCAACATCAACCTGCGCGACCCCGTACTCTATCGTATCCTCCACGCCCACCATCCGCGCACCGGCAGCAAATGGTCGATCTACCCGAGTTATGACTATGCGCACGGCCAGTCCGATGCGATCGAGGGTATTACGCATTCGATCTGCACGCTGGAATTCGAGGATCACCGGCCGCTCTATGACTGGCTGCTTGACAAGCTGCCGGTGCCGTCCAAACCGCACCAGTACGAATTCGCTCGTCTCAATTTAACCTATACGCTGCTGTCGAAACGCGTGCTGACCATGCTGGTGCGCGACGGCCATGTCGCGGGCTGGGACGATCCACGAATGCCGACGATTGTTGGCCTCAAGCGGCGCGGCGTGCCGTCGGAAGCGGTCCGTGAATTTATCAAGCGCATCGGCGTTGCGAAGGCCAACAGCGTGGTCGATCTGGGCATGCTGGATTTCTCGATCCGCGAGTGCCTCAATCGTATCGCGCAGCGGCGGATGGCGGTGCTGCGACCGCTCAAGGTGGTGATCACGAACTATCCCGAAGGCCAGACTGAGGAACTGGAGGCAGTCAACCATCCGGACGATCCCGCCGCCGGCACACGGCGCATCGCGTTCAGCCGCGAGATCTATATCGAGCGGGACGATTTTATGGAAAATCCGCCGAAGAAGTTCTTTCGGCTGGCGCCTGGCAATGAGGTGCGGCTGCGTTACGCCTATTTCATCAAGTGCACCGACGTTGTGAAGAACGCGGCCGGCGAGGTCGTCGAACTGCGCTGCACCTACGATCCCGCCACCAGGGGTGGCAACGCACCTGACGGGCGCAAGGTCAAGGCCACCATGCACTGGCTATCGGCGGCTCATTCGAAGCCGGCGGAAATCCGCATCTACAACCAGTTGTTCCTCAACGCCGCGCCTGACGCCGCCAATTTCACCGGCGATCTCAACCCGCAATCCCTGGAGATTTTGTCCGAGGCGCGGATTGAACCGGCGATCGCTGCCGCCAATTCGACAGAGGCGATGCAGTTCGAGCGGCAGGGCTATTTCGTGCGGGATGCCGATTCAACTCCGGATCGGCCGGTGTTTAACCGGACCATCGGCCTGCGCGATACATTTGCCAAGGAAGTCGGCGGCAAAAGCTGAGCCGGTCCCTTCCGCTTGAAAGTGCAATCCTCGACACGATCTGCGATATCGGCGGCTGGAAAGCCGACGGCTTCAATGGTTGCTCAATTGCCTTGCTCCGGCTCGTCGCCCCCTTGATTTGTCGTCAATCCCATTTCCGCCAGCGTGCTGCGGAGCGATTGTCGGGCCAGTCGATCCCTGGCCTTCTCGGCAATCAACAGGTTGATGAAGGCCAGCCGCTTGGGCTCGTCGTCCGCTTCCGCCAGCAATTGCCGGTAGCGGTCGTAGTCAAACCCGGTATCCGGTTCAGTCATGGCCCCGCATTCCATCGCTCCCCAAAGAGGGGCACAGTCGCGCAGCGCGGGATCACGCGCAAGATTCGGCCGCGGCTGCTTGCGCTGCGCGGCATTCAATGCAGTGGAAAACGGGGAAGAATGATCAGCCGAGGCGACGGCGAACCTCGGCGCGCATCTTCTCGCGGAACTCCTGACGTCGCGCCGGACGCTCTTGCTCGGGAATGTTGTGGCGGTCGAACACGTTGAAATTATCGAGAATGGGATAGTGGTCGCTGGCCATCGCCAGGATGCGGAGCAACTCCGCCGCAGGCCCGGTCGGGCCGGAGACCTCCCAGCGGCGGAACGTGTCGCTGCCGCTTCCGGATGGAAGGCTGCAAAGCTTGGCCATATCGGCTGCGGACAGCGGCTTGCCGATGGCTTCGCCGAGGGCGTCGCGGAGTTGCTTGAGTTCGGCACCGGTCAAGGGAACGGGCTCCTTGCACTGCATTTGGGTTGGATCGGATTCGCCGGGCGGGAATGAAACTGATAGCTCGATAACAATGGGCGGATTATGGCGTGGGCCTGGAGTTGGTCGCCGCTCGCCTGATTCCGCATTCGTTCTGCTTTTCGCCCGGCAAAATCCTGCGATAGCATCATGGGCTTGGCGGGATTGCCGGTTGCGCAAGCAGGGCTTTACGGGATGGCGGAGCGGGGCAGGGCTCGACGCGGTGGCCACGCCGAAACCTGGCCGCAGCCGGGCGCGGCGCAGGCCCGTGGCTTGGCGCCGTCGGGACTCGGCGTGTGGCCCGCACTCACCGCGAAACTGCGGGAATGGATCGAGGTAGAGGTCGGCGCCGGTCGGCTGATGCCGTGGGTGCCGGTGGCCTTCGGCGTCGGCATCGCGTTGTATTTCACCGCTGATCATGAGCCGGTTCGGTGGGTTACCGCGATTGCGGCGGCGCTTTGGGGCGCGGCCGCATTTTCGTTGAGGCGGCACCGGATATTTCCGGTCATGGTGCTCACCGCGGCGGTCGCCGCGGGCTTTGCGGTCGCGACGTGGCGCACGGCGATCGTGGGACACGTCGTATTGGCGCGGCCGCTCTATTCGGTGTCGCTGTCGGGCTTCGTGGAAACGCGCGACATCCGCGAGCGCACCGACCGGTTTGTATTGCGGGTAACCAGAATGGCAGCGCCGCGCTCCTCGATTCAACTTGAGCGTGTCCGGCTCTCCGTGCGCAAGGGCACCGCACCCGACGTCGGAAGCTTCGTCGAACTGAAAGCGCGATTGCAGCCGCCGCTGGCATCGCTACGGCCTGGCAGCTACGATTTTGCGCGCGACATGTTTTTCCAGGGCATCGGCGCCTCCGGCTTCGTGTCGGGCGCGATCAGGATCGTCGAGCCGCCCGCTCCAGGTGGCCTGTCGTTGCGTTATGCCGCCGTGATGCAGTACCTGCGCGATGCGATCGATGCCCGCATCCGCGCCGTGCTTCATGGCGACGAGCGCGCCATTGCCACGGCGCTGTTGACCGGCCGCCGCGACGCCATCACGACGCCCGTCAACGATGCGATGTTCATCTCCGGCCTCGGACATGTGCTGTCGATCTCCGGCTACCACATGGCGGTCGTCGCGGGCGTGGTGTTCTTCACGGTGCGCGCGCTGTTGGCGCTGTTCCCGGCGCTGACGACCGGCTTTCCGATCAAGAAATGGTCCGCCGCCGCGGCGCTCGCGGCCGCCGCTTTTTATCTGTTGTTGTCCGGCGCCGAAGTCGCGACCCAGCGCTCGTTTTTCATGACGGCGGTGGTACTGATCGCCGTTATCGTAGATCGCCGCGCGGTGACGTTCCGCACGCTTGCGGTCGCGGCGATGATCGTGCTGACGCTGGCCCCGGAAGCGCTGGTGCATCCGAGCTTCCAGATGTCATTTGCCGCGACCCTCGGACTGGTGGCATTGGTACAGATCGGCATGCCGCGTCTGTTTGCCTCGCCCGATCACTCCGCAACCGCCAAAGTAGCGTTGTGGGGCGGCCGCGAACTGATGACGCTGATGCTGGCCTCGCTGGTCGCGGGGCTTGCAACCACGCCCTATGCCGCCTTTCACTTCCATCGCGTGACGCCCTATGGCGTACTCGCCAATCTGGCGGCGATGCCGGTGGTCTCCGCCCTGGTGATGCCGGCGGGGTTGCTTGGCCTGCTGGCCACGCCATTCGGACTGGATGGCGTGTTCTGGTGGTTAATGGGGATCGGCATCGATTGGATGATCGTGGTGACCCAATGGGTCGCCGCTTTGCCTGGCGCGATCGGCCGTATGGCGGCGTTCGGGATCGGCCCGCTGATCGTGGCCAGCATCGGGATCGTCCTGCTCGGCCTGTTGCGGAGCCCGCTGCGCTGGTCCGGTGCGGTCGTGCTGGCGCTGGCTACGGTTTGGGCGCTATTGGTTCCGCAGCCCGATATTCTGATCTCCGGCGACGGCCACGATGTCGGCGTCCGCGGCCGGGACGGCCGGCTGCACCTCATCCGCGGTTCCAAGAATGCTTTCCTGGTCAAGGAGTGGCTGGCCGCCGACGCCGACCCGCGCCAGCCAGCCGACCCATCGCTTCTGGATGGTGTCTCCTGCGACGGGGCGGGCTGCGTGACGCCAATGGCGGATGGCGGGCTTGTCGCCCTGGCGTTGCAGCCGGAGGCGCTGGAGGACGATTGCGGGCGGGCTGCGCTGATCGTGACGGCGAAACAGCCGCCGTCCGATTGCGCTGCGCCGGTGATCACGATCGATCGCTTGCGCCGGCAAGGTGCGCTGGCGCTGCGGCGAACCCGCGATGGCTTTGCGACCACGGCCGTCAAGCCGAGCGGCTTTAATCGGCCCTGGGCGCCGGCTATGGCCGGGGAGGGCGAAGCTGATCCGGACTTCTTGCGCCGTCCCATCGTGCCGCGCGCGGTGGATGCGACACCCACGGAAGCCGACCTGCAGTCAGAGGATTAGCCGCAGCGGCCGCGCCGCCAGGGAGTTGCCGACGCGGCAATGTAGACATTTGTTGCCGGACGGCCTCATTCGGGTGCGAATGGCTGTAACATCCGGCAATAAACGCTATTTGTTAGGAACAGGAACCATTTGTCATATTGCGTTAGCCCTGCATCACCGGCAACGATCCTTGGGCGCTGGTGGCTGAGAGTGTTTGCTCCCGCCTGTTTGGGGCCGAAGCTGGTTTTCGAAACCATCTGGTCTTCTGCGCAGGAGAGGACCGATGTCGGCAAGCCTTGCGACCGCGCTGCTCACAAAATTGATGCTATCGAACCACCTCGATGGCGCTGACGTGCAGGCGATCCAGCGCTTGCCGATTCGAACCCAGGACGTCAAAGCCCGGCACGTGATTGTTGCCGATGGAGACCGCTCGACGGAATGCAGTCTGTTGGTAGAGGGTTTTGCATTTCGGTCCAAGACTACTCCGGACGGCGAGCGGCAGACCGTGTCGATGCACATACCAGGCGAAATTCCGGATTTGCAGAGCCTGCATTTGAATGTCATGGACCATGACCTCATCGCGCTGACGCCGTGCGTAATCGGATTCATTTCGCATGGTTCGTTGAAGGCGTTGAACATCGAGCGGCCCAATATCGCCGCCGCGTTGTGGCGCACGACCCTGATCGACGCGGCGATCCTCCGGGAGTGGATCGTCAATGTCGGGCGCAGGTCGGCCACGGCCCGCACGGCACATCTGCTGCTGGCGCTGCACCACCGGCTGAGAGCGATCGGCATGGCGCAAGACGGCGAGTTTGGATTGCCAGTCACCCAGACCGATCTCGCGGATTGTCTTGGTTTGTCGGCGGTCCATGTCAACCGGGTGCTGCAACTCCTTCGGGCCGAGGGCCTGCTCACGGTCAGCCGGCTTCCGTCGGGGCGTCGGCGAGCCCGGTCGGAATTCCATCTGCTTCAGCAGGAGAAACTGGAAGAACTGGCCGGTTTTGATCCCGCCTATCTGCACCAGCAACCGGAGAGTTAACGAGCCAGCGGCCTATCGGCTATAGCCTCCGCGCGGTGACGTCGGCGTGCCGTCCCGCCTGACCTCGAGCGACCATTCCCCGCCCTTGGTTCTCGACGCGGACTCGATGTCCCGGACCGTCCTCAGCGCTTCTATCATGCGAACATCATAGCGCCGCTGCTGCAACGCGCGTCCACACCGTTGGAGCGCAACGTGATGGTCACGTACGTACGTTCGAGCACTGACTCGCGCCGGCGCGCGGAATTGCGCCGGCGCGAGGCCGTACTCTGGGTTAATGCGTCGCGACACCGCCTACCATTCCAGCTTCTCCATCTTGCGCACGCAGACGTGCGTGTCGCGCGTCAGGATTCCGGTTGGCCCCCAGTAGTTCCAGCCGTACGTGAACTGGGCATATCCACCAGCCAAAAACAGCGGGTTGATACGAATCCGCGTCAGGCTGTTGTGACCGCCGCCGCGCTTGCCACGCTCCTGCGATATCGGGATGTATATCGTGCGTTCGACCGCGTGGTAGTACATGCAGGTGCCGGGCTGGATACGGCGGCTGACGTTGGCGCGGGTAACCACCACGCCGTTGTCATTGTAGACCTCGACCCAGTCGTTATCCTCCAGGCCGATCCTCTCGGCGTCCCGGTCGTTGATCCAGACCGGATCCATGCCGCGCGACAACATCAACATGCGATGGTTGTCTTTGTAGGTCGAGTGGATGTTCCACTTGCCGTGGGGCGTGAGGTAGTTCAGAATCAACGCCTTGTCGTCCACCCGGCTCTTGATGATGTCGCCGGTCTTGCGCGGGTTGAGCCTCGGCTTGTAGGTCGGGATGTGCTCGCCGAAGTCGAGATACCATTGGTGGTCGAGATACAGCGACTGACGGCCAGTGAGCGTACGCCAGGGCACCAACCGTTCGACGTTCATGCACCAGGCCGAGTAAGCTCGGCCGTCATTTACCATGCCAGTCCAGCACGGACTGGTGAGAATGCGCCGCGGCTGTCGCGTGAGGTCGAAGAACGTCACCGAGTTGCTGCGGGTCGGCTCGGCAAGGTCCACGAGCGGCAGGCCGACGTGCTCCTCTTCATTGCGGAACGCCTGGTAGGATACCTCGCCATTGGCTTCGGGCGCACACAACAGCACCGTGTTGCACGCGTCGAGCACGTCCTCAAGGCTCGGATATCGTTTGCCGCCCCATTCCACGCACCGCATGTGCCTGGGGTCAGGCATCGGCATCACGGGATTTTCGAGCATTTGATCGTACTGTTTCTTGATCGGGATTTGCACCCCGACCGCAGAAACACCTTCCTCCCGCGCCTTCGGGCCAAACGAGATGAACTTGTTGTACAGGTTCGCGTAGTCGCGCTCGACCACCCGGACATGCGCCATGGTCTTGCCCGGGATCGGCTTGCACTCACCCTCGGCCCAATCGAGAATTTGGGGCTGCGCCAGTTCGTCCGGCGTGTCGTGCATGAGAGGTTGCATGACCACGTCTTTGAACGGCTTCGGGAAGACTTGCGGCGCCAGCTCGCTGACCTTCTTCGCGAGCAGCTTGAAGATCTCCCAGTCGGTCTTGGATTCCCAGACCGGCGGCACCGCCGCCCCGAGCACGTGCAGGAAGGAGTGCAGGTCGGTCGTGTTGAGGTCGTTCTTCTCGTACCAGAACGCCGTCGGCAGCACGATGTCGGAATAGAGCGCCGTGGTGTTCATGCGGAAGTTGATGTCGACCACCAGGTCATACTTTCCGCGCGGCGCCTCGTCACGGAACTTCACCGTATGCGACTTGCCCCTGGCGCGCTCCTCGGCAACGATGTTGTCGTGCGTTCCAAGGTAGTGACGCAGGAAATACTCGTGTCCCTTGGCGCTCGACTGCATGGCGTTGCCGCGCCAGATGAACCACATCCGCGGCCAGTTCTCCTCGGCGTCGATATCGTCAATCGCCAAATTCAGCTTCTTGCTGCTGAGCTGATCGACGACCTGTCCGATGATGTCGTCATTGGTCTTCGCACCGGCGCGCTCGGCGTCGGCCACAACATCAATGGGGTTGCGGTTGAAGTGCGGAGTGAACGGCATCCAGCCGCAGCGTACCGCCTTGGCCTCGAGATCGATGGCATGGCCCTTGGCCCAGCGCGGATTGGGAGCGGTCAGGCCGTACTCCGTGAACTCCGCCTCGTACCGCCACTGACAGCAATGGGCATAGTGCCAGGTCGACGATTGCACCAGCCGCGCCGGTTTGGACCAGTCCAGAGCCAAAGCAATCGAGGCCCAGGGCGCAACAGGCGCGAGCTTTTCCTGGCCGACGTAGTGGTTGATGCCACCGCCGTTGACGCCGCAGCAGCCGCACAGGATCAGCGCCACCGTGGCCGAGCGGTAGCAGAGGTTGTTGTAGTA
>JAGXAF010000158.1 GCA_018971675.1 Bradyrhizobium sp. | reverse complement strand
CGCCCTACTTCATCGGCTCCAGCAGCGAGACGTAGTTGGCGACGGCGGCGCCGCCCATATTGAAGATGCCGCCGAGCTTCGCGTTCTTGATCTGCATGCCCTCGGGCGCCTGGCCGACAAGCTGCATCGCGGTCATCACATGCATGGAGACGCCGGTGGCACCGATCGGATGGCCCTTGGCCTTCAGGCCACCGGATGGGTTGATAGGCAGCTTGCCGTCCTTTTGGGTCCAGCCTTCCTTGATGGCGCGAGCGCCCTGCCCGCGCGGCGTCAGGCCCATCGCTTCGTATTCGATCAGTTCGGCCACCGTGAAGCAGTCGTGGGTCTCGACAAAGGAGAGATCGGAAAGCTGCACGCCCGCCTTCTGCAACGCCTGCTGCCAGGCCACCGTGCAGCCCTCGAATTGCAGGATGTCGCGCTTCGACATCGGCAGGAAATCCTGGGCGTGCGCGGTGGCAACGAAGTTGACGGCCTTGCCCATGGTTTTCGCGGTCGCCGAGTCGGTCAGCACCAGCGCCGCCGCGCCATCCGACACCAGCGAGCAATCGGTGCGCTTCAAGGGCCCCGCGACAAACGGGTTCTTCTCGCTTTCGGCACGGCAGAATTCGTAGCCGAAATCCTTGCGCATCTGCGCATAGGGGTTGGCGACGCCGTTCTTGTGGTTCTTGGCGGCGATCATGGCCAACGCGTCGGACTGGTCGCCATATTTCTGGAAATAGGACTGCGCGATCTTGCCGAACACGCCGGCGAAACCACCGGGCGTCTCGCCATCCTCGGGCAGATACGACGCCTTCAGCAGATTCTTGCCGATTTCCGGTCCGGGCGTCCGGGTCATCTGCTCGACGCCGACCACCAGCACGATCTTCGCCGCACCCGCCTCGATGGCGCGGATACCCTGATGCACCGCCGCCGATCCGGTCGCGCAGGCATTTTCCACCCGCGTCGCCGGCTTGAAGCGGAATTTCGGGTCGGCCTGCAACACCAGCGAAGCGGTAAAATCCTGGGCTGAAAAACCGCCGTTGAAATGGCCGAGCACGATTTCGTCGACGTCGGCGGCAGAGATGCCGGCATCGGCCAGCGCCTCATTGGCGACGCGGACCACGAGGCCTTCGACGGTCTCGGCGTCGAACTTGCCGAACGGCGTGTGCGCCCATCCAACGATGCTGACGGTCATGATCATGCTCCCAATTGTGCCGCGAACGGATCAGGCGACGAACTTACCGCCCAATTCGTCCTCGATGTGAATCCGAATGATGTCGTCGAAAGTCTTTTCATCGGTGGTGAAGCCGAGCTTGACCGCCCGCCGGGCATCGAAATTGCGCGGCCAACCGTCGACGATACCCATGATGAACGCGTCCGGCTCGCGTTTGATCCGCCCGGCTACCTTGTCGCCCGCCACGCGCTTGAGCGCCGCGATCTGCTCGCCGACCGTCGCTGAAAGGCCGGGCATGGTGAGATTGCGCCGCGCGCCCGCGGTCGAGCTATCCATGGTCGCTGCATGCAGCAGGAAGCCGACCGCCGAGCGCGGCGTGGCATGCCAATGACGGACTTCCTCCGATACCGGCAGGATCGCCTCCTTGCCGACGAGCGGTTCGCGCAGGATGTTGGAGAAGAATCCGGAGGCCGCCTTGTTCGGCAGGCCGGGCCGGATGCAGATGGTCGGCAGCCGGATTCCGATACCGTCCATGAAGCCGCGGCGCGAATAGTCGGCCAGCAACAGCTCGCCGATCGCCTTCTGGGTTCCGTAGCTGAGCAGCGGCGTATGAAAGAACTCATCGCCGATGGCTTCCGGAAACGGCGCGCCAAACACCGCGATCGACGAGGTGAACACCACCCGTGGCTTGTAGCCGTCCCCGACCAGCCGGATGGCGTCGAACAGCATCCGCGTGCCGTCGAGATTGATCCGATAGCCCTTGTCGAAATCGAGTTCCGCTTCGCCGGAAACAATCGCGGCGAGATGGAAGATCACGTCGGGACGGCCGGCGACCAGCTTCCCGGCAAAGCCTGCCACCGCAAAATCGCCGGCGACGGTGTCGACCGGAAAGCCCGGCTTGGCCGGGATTGCCGGCGCCACCACGTCCTGCAGGGTCATGCGCGTGATGTCGCGGGAGCCAAGCCGCCCGTCGCGCAGCAGTCGCTCGACCAGTTTGCGGCCGACCATGCCGGCCGCGCCCAACACCAGAACATGCAAGACCCAACTCCCTGTTCTTGTTTTTCTATAGCGTTTTCAAGCGAAGTGGGAACCGGTTCGCGTAAAGAAAACGCGTCAGAATAAGAGACGCAGGCCTGGCGTCTACTCCTTCACGGCTCCGGTCATCGCAGATACGTAGTGCTCGACGAAGAACGCGTAAAGGATCACCAGGGGCAGCGAGCCGACCAGCGCACCGGCCATCAGCGAGCCCCATTTGTAAATATCGCCGTCGACGAACTCATTGACGATCGCGACTGGCACGGTCTTGTTCGGTGTCGATTGCAGGAAGGTCAACGCGTAAATGAACTCGTTCCAGCACAGCGTGAAGGAGAAGATGAAGGCCGAGATCAAGCCGGGAATCGCCAGCGGCACCACGATCTTGACCAGGATCTGCCAACGCGAAGCGCCGTCGATCAGCGCGCATTCCTCAAGCTCATAGGGAATGGTCTTGAAGTAACCCATCAGCAGCCAGGTCGAGAACGGGATCAACAGCGTGGGATAGACCAGGATCAGCGACAGCGGTGAATCGAACAGACCGTAAGCCTGGATCACCGAGGCGAGCGGAATGAAAAGAATGGACGGCGGCACCAGATAGGCAAAGAAGATCAGTACGCCGACGGCGTCCGCGCCCTTGAACCGCAAGCGCACGATCGCATAGGCCGCCAGCACGCTGGCGATGATCGACAGCGTCGTGGCGCCGACCGCCACATACATCGTGTTCCAGAGCCAGCGCGGGTACTCGGTTTCGAACAGCAGCTTGCTGATGTGCTTGAAGGTCGGGTGAACCACCCAGAACGGGTTGAACTTCTCCATATCGATCAGCTGCTCGTCCGGCTTGATCGAGGTCAACCCCATCCAATAGAACGGAAACAGCAGCACCACGAGGATGACGAACAGCGGCAGATACAGCGTCACCAGACGTCGCGGCAGCGACTCCAGGTAGCTCATGCCGGCGCTGTCATCGGTTTGGGCCGCGGATGGCGACTTCGAGTGCAAGGCCTGATCAGTCATTGTTCGAACCCTGCTGCCACTTCCGGCGCTGCATGCCGAACCAGGAAATCGCGATCGCGGCCAGCAGGAACGGGATCATGGCGGTGGCAATCGCCGCGCCCTCGCCCAAGCGGCCGCTGATAATGCCGCGCTGGTAACTCAGCGTCGCCATCAGATGCGTCGCGTTCACAGGACCGCCACGGGTCAGCGCCCAAACCAACTGAAAATCAGTAAACGTGAACAGGACCGAGAAGGTCATCACGACCGCGATAATCGGCGTCAGCAGCGGATAGGTGATGAAGCGGAAGCGTTGCCAATTGGTCGCGCCATCCAGCGTCGCGGCCTCGTACAGCGAGGGTGACACGGTCTGCAAGCCGGCCAGCAGGGTAATCGCGACGAACGGCACGCCGCGCCAGATATTGGCGAAGATCACGCTGGCCCTTGCCCAGTTGCTGTCGCCGAGGAAATTGATGTTGTGATCGATCAGGCCAAGCCTGATCAGCGACCAGGAGATGATCGAAAATTGCGCGTCATAGATCCACCAGAACGCGATCGCCGACAGCACGGTCGGCACGATGAACGGGATCAGCACGATCGCGCGGATGATCGCCTTGAACGGCATGTGACGATTGAGCAGGAGCGCAAGATAGAGCCCGACTGCGAATTTGATGGCGCTGGCGATGATCGTATAGAGCAGCGTGTTGAATACCGAGAGCCAGAAGATGCTGTCGTCCCACAGCCACTGGTAATTCTCCAGCCCGATGAAGATGCCAGAACGGCCGATGCGCTCATCGGTAAAACTCATCCAAACACCGAGGCCGAGTGGATAGGCCAGGAACAGGATCAGGAACGCTGCCGCCGGCAGCATGAACCACAACGCGATCCAGTTACGATTGGCCTGCAGCCGCGCCCACAGCGGTGGCGTATAGGCGGCGGGAGCCTGCGCAGGCGCCGATGTTTGAAGTGTCGTCATTCCGTTCCGTTCCAGCCGGACGACGACGCCCTGCTCTTGGTCCGGGGCGTCATCTCCGGATGTTAGTTAAAAACAGGCCGGCGCGGAAGACCGCGCCGACGATCACCCTACCGGAAGATGCGCTTGGCGGAACGCTCCGCGGTCGCCATCGCCGTCTTCACGTCTTCACGGCCCGTGCAGTAATTCGCGAACATATCCACCACAACGAAGTCGGCGATCGAGGAGGCCGCATCTTCGCCCATCTTGCCGGTGCCCGCGGGGGTCTGCGCGGTCTCGGCCACGTCGCGATATGGCGTGTTCTTGGGATCCGCGGTCCAGATCGGGTTCGCCTTGTAGCCGAGCAGGAACGGCGACAGATAGCCCTGCGCCGCCTCAACCCAGGGGTCGAACTGCGCCGGTTCCATCATGAAGGCGGTGAACGCCTTGCAGGCCTGCGGGTACTTGGTGAAGTTGTAGACCAGGATCGGGAAACCAAGATGCAATTCGCGGGTCTTGCCATCGACGCCGGCCGGCAGATGCGCATGGTTCATGTCCGCGGCGATTTGCGGATTTTCTTTCTTGGCCGTGACGTAGATCGAGATGCCGTTGACGGTGAGGAAGAGCTGGTCCGCCAGGAACGCCTTGTTGTTCGAGCTGTCGTTCCAGGACGCGGTGCCCGGGATGAAGTCGTCGTACAGACCCTTCACATATTCGAGCGCCTTGGCGGTTTCCGGCGAATTGATGATGACCTTGTTGTCCTTGTCGATCAGATTGCCGCCATGGGCCCACAACGCCCAATACAGCCAGGTATTGGCGTCGCCCGAGGCGTGGCCCAGCGCCATGCCGGCGGGTGTGTTGTTCTTCTTCAGGCCCTTGATCAGGTCGGCGAAGCCGGCCAGATCCTTCGGAAATTCCTTGTGGCCGGCCTTTTCAGCCGCCGCCACCCGGTAGTTCACGAGTGCGCCGGTGGCAGCGACGGGCACGCCGATCCATTTACCGTCGAGCTTGCCGTAAGCTTCGCCGGACGCCGACCAGCCGCCGCACTTCTTGCCGAGATAGTCGGCGACGTCGGTCATATCGGTGCATTTGTTCGGGAACAGGAACGGCAAGGAATAAAGACCCCAGACCATGTCGAGACCCTGCCCGGTGTTGGCGGCAACCGACGCCTTGGGCTGGATGTCGTCATAGGATTCGTTGGAGACGTTGATGGTGACGTTGGTGGCCTTCTGGAAGGCATCGACGATCTTCATGAAGGCGACGTCCTCGGCTTCGACGAAGCGCTTCCAGCGCAAGAGGTTGATCTTGGCGCCGGCTTCCGGTTTCCACTGCGCCGTCTGCGCCCAGGCCTTGGCGTAGCCCAGCAACTGCTCGCTCGACATCGTCGCCGCGGCAGCCAGCATCGTGGCGCCGCCTTTAAGCAGAGACCTCCGGTCGGGTGTAAGGATAGACATATTCCGTATTCTCCCTTTGTTTATTGGTCCTCTCGTCGACCAATTCGATCTGAAATTCAGAGCCGTTTGCCAGTGGCCTCGTCGAACAGGTGCACCAGCGACGGGTTCGGCTTCAGCTTGACCTTGTCGCCCGGGTTGAACTGATGACGCTCCCGGAACACCGCAACCACCTGCTCGCCGCCGAGCTTGGCGAACACCTGGGTTTCCGAACCGGTCGGTTCCACGACCACGATCTCGGCCTCGGCGCCGTCATCGGCGATCGCAAAATGTTCGGGCCGCACGCCATACACGGCGGGACGGCCGTCCGAACCGGCCGGCGCCGACGCCAGCGGCAGTTCGACGCCGTTCGGGCCCTCGAAACCGGCACGTCCGTTCGTCCCCACCTTGCCCTTGAGGAAGTTCATGGCCGGCGAACCGATAAAGCCGGCGACGAACTGATTGGCGGGCCGGTCATACAGTTCGAGCGGGGTTCCGATCTGTTCGACGATGCCGTCATGCATCACCACGATCTTGTCGGCCATGGTCATGGCTTCGATCTGGTCGTGGGTGACATAGACCGTCGTGGTCTTCAGCCGCTGATGCAGTTCCTTGATTTCGGTGCGCATCGCCACGCGCAGTTTGGCGTCGAGATTGGACAGCGGCTCGTCGAACAGGAACACCTGCGGATCGCGAACGATGGCGCGGCCCATCGCGACGCGCTGGCGCTGGCCGCCGGACAATTGCCGCGGATAGCGATCGAGCAGCCGAGTCAGATCAAGGATTTCGGCCGCGCGCTTCACGCGGCTGGCGATCTCGTCCGGCTTGGCGCCGCGCAGCTTCAGCGAAAACCCCATATTGTCGGCGACGGTCATATGCGGATAGAGCGCATAGTTCTGGAACACCATCGCGATGTCGCGCTCTTTGGGCTGGACGTTGTTGACGACGCGGTCGCCGATCGAGATCGTCCCGGAGGTGATGTTTTCAAGCCCTGCCAGCATCCGCAGCAAGGTCGACTTGCCGCAACCCGAGGGCCCGACCAGAACCACGAAAGCGCCGTCCTCGATCGGAATCGAAACGCCGTGCAGGACCTCAAAGCCGCCGAACGATTTTCGAACGTCGCGAATCTGCACCGACGACATATCTGGTTCCTCCCGATACGGCTCTTCGGCGAACGCCGCGGCCGACCTTTTGTTAACCGAAAGTCATACCAGACTTTTCCGACGATGTCCTCGGATCAAAGTCGTATAGGTCGACCCCTCTCCTGCAACGTTGCGATCAGGGCGGGCGCATGCAAACATCCCCGGCCGATACGAACATTGCGCACGACAACAAGGCGCGTGCGTTGCGGGAGAAATCATGAACCAGCCGCTCACCGGGATCACCAGACGCAAGCTCCGTTCCAGCGAGTGGTTCAACAATCCGCACAACCCCGGCATGACCGCGCTCTACCTCGAGCGTTACCTTAATTACGGCCTGACGCGGCACGAACTACAATCCGGCAAGCCGATTATCGGCATCGCCCAGACCGGCAGCGACCTTTCGCCGTGCAACCGCCATCACATCGAACTGGCGCACCGCGTCCGGGAGGGAATCCGCGCCGCCGGCGGCATCGCCATGGAATTCCCGATGCATCCGATTCAGGAGACCGGCAAGCGCCCGACCGCGGCGCTCGACCGCAACCTGGCCTATCTCGGACTGGTCGAAATATTGTTCGGCTACCCGCTGGACGGCGTGGTCCTGACCACCGGCTGCGACAAGACGACGCCCGCCTGCCTGATGGCGGCGGCGACGGTCAACATGCCCGCGATCGTGCTATCGGGCGGACCGATGCTGAATGGCTGACACCGGGGCCAGCGCACCGGTTCCGGAACCGTGATCTGGAAATCCCGCGAGCGGCTGGTCGCCGGCGACATCGACTATGAGGAGTTCATGAACATCGTGGCCTCCTCCGCGCCCTCGGTCGGCCATTGCAATACGATGGGCACGGCCTCCACCATGAACTCGCTGGCGGAGGCGCTCGGCATGTCGTTGCCCGGCTGCGCCGCGATCCCCGCGCCCTATCGCGAACGCGGCCAGATCGCCTACGAGACCGGCACCCGCATCGTGGATATGGTCTGGGAGGACCTGAAACCGTCCGACATCCTGACCCGCAAGGCGTTCGAGAACTGCATCGTGGTCAATTCGGCGATCGGCGGCTCGACCAACGCACCGATTCACATCAACGCGCTGGCCCGCCATATCGGCGTCGAGCTTTCGATTGACGACTGGCAGACGCACGGCCACGAGATTCCGCTATTGGTGAACATGCAGCCCGCCGGCTTTTATCTCGGCGAGGAGTATCATCGCGCCGGCGGCGTGCCGGCGGTGGTGCGCGAACTGATGCAGCACAAGCGCATCCATGAAGACGCCCTCACCGTCAACGGCCGCAGCATCGGCGACAATTGCAAGGATGCGCCGAAGCCCGACAACGACGTGATCTGGAGCTACGACAAACCGCTGGTCAGGGATGCCGGCTTCGTGGTGCTGCGCGGCAACCTGTTCGATTCCGCGATCATGAAGACCAGCGTGATCTCGAAGGAATTCCGCGATCGCTATCTGATCAACCCCAAGGACCCGAACGCATTCGAGGGCCGGGCCATCGTGTTCGAGGGGCCGGAGGATTATCATCAGCGGATCGAGGATCCCGCGCTCGATATCGACGAGCACTGCATCCTGTTCATCCGCGGCACCGGCCCGATCGGCTATCCCGGCGGCGCCGAGGTGGTCAACATGCAGCCGCCGGCCGCGCTGATCAAACGCGGTGTCCT
>JAGXAF010000157.1 GCA_018971675.1 Bradyrhizobium sp. | reverse complement strand
AGGTTGGACTGGATCGCGGCGTCGATCGGCAGGATCGCATTCTTGTCCTCGATGAAATCGCCGAGGTGGGAATCCTCCTCGTCGCCGACCGGGGTTTCCAGCGACAGCGGCTCCTTGGCGATCTTGAGAACTTTCCGCACCTTCTCCAGAGGCATGCCGAGCTTCTCGGCGAGCTCCTCGGGGGTGGGCTCGCGGCCGATCTCGTTGAGCATCTGGCGCGAGGTGCGCACGATCTTGTTGATGGTCTCGATCATGTGCACGGGAATGCGGATGGTGCGCGCCTGGTCGGCGATCGAGCGGGTGATCGCCTGCCGGATCCACCAGGTCGCATAGGTCGAGAACTTGTAGCCGCGGCGGTACTCGAACTTGTCGACCGCCTTCATCAGGCCGATGTTGCCTTCCTGGATCAGATCGAGGAATTGCAGGCCGCGGTTGGTGTATTTCTTGGCGATCGAGATCACGAGCCGAAGGTTGGCCTCGACCATTTCCTTCTTGGCCTGGCGCGCCTCGCGCTCGCCCTTCTGCACGCCGTGCACGATCTTGCGGAATTCGCCGATCTCGAGGCCGGTGAGCGCCGCGAGCTGCTGAATCTCGCCGCGCAGCTCCTTGATGCGGTCCTTCTCGTAATGGACGAAATTCTTCCAGCCCTTGGCGGAGAGTTTCGAGACGCGGTTGAGCCAGCGCGGATCGAGCTCCGAGCCCTGGTAGTTGCGCAGGAAGTCGTCGCGGGCGACGCCGTGGCTGTCACCCAGGCGAAGCAGGCGGCCCTCGAACGAGACCAGCTTCTTGTTGATGTCGTAGAGCTGCTCGACCAGTGAATCGATGCGGGCCTGGTTGAGCCGCAGCGACTTCACCTCGACGATGATCTCGTCCTTCAGCTTCTTGTACTTGCGCTCCTGCGAGGGCGACAGCGTCTCGCTCTGGAGCTGGTTGGAAATGTCCTGCTCCTGCAGGCGGCGCAGCTTCTTGTAGTTGTCGGCGATCTTGTCGAAGGTCTCGACCACCTTCGGCTTCAGCTCGGCCTCGATCGCGGCAAGCGACATCTGGTTTTCGAACTCGTCGTCCTCCATGTCGCCTTCGGCCGCAGCTTCCGCGCCGGCCTCGCCATCGGCGGAAGGCGCGGGACGGAACGGGGTCGCCGCGGGCGGCGCGGCGGGCGGCGCGACATGCGCGGCCTCGACCGGGGCCGCCGCCGCGGCGCCATCGCCATTGCCGTTACCATTGCCTTCGGCCACCAGCGGCTGGCCGTCGGGGCCGAGCGCGGGCGCCAGCATGGTCGGGTTCAGATTGTTCTTGGCGTCGGGGCCGGCATAGGTGGCCTCGAGATCGATGATGTCGCGAAGGAAGATCTTTCCCTCGTTGAGTTCGTCGCGCCAGATGATGATGGCCTGGAAGGTCAGCGGGCTTTCGCAGAGGCCCGCGATCATCGCCTCGCGGCCGGCCTCGATGCGCTTGGCAATGGCGATTTCGCCCTCGCGCGACAAAAGCTCGACCGTGCCCATCTCGCGCAGATACATGCGGACGGGATCGTCGGTGCGCTCGCCGGGCTCGGACTTCTTGACTTCGGTGACGGCCTTTTGCGTGACCTCGACCAGTTCGTTGTCGGTCTCGTCCTCGGCCTCTTCCTTGGCCTCGTCCTCGGCGTCGGCGTCCTCGGCCTCGGAGACGTTGATGCCCATGTCCGAGAGCATCGACATGATGTCTTCGATCTGTTCCGAGGAGATGGAGTCCGAGGGCAGCACTTCATTGAGCTGATCGAAGGTGACGAAGCCGCGCTTCTTGGCCTGCTTGATCATCTTCTTGACGGCGGCATCGGACAGGTCGAGCAAGGGCGACGGCGCCTCGGGCGTTTCCTTCTCGGGGGCATCGGCTGCCTTGTCGTCTTTTTCCTTGTCCTTGACCTGCAGCGTCTTTGCCTTGGTGGCCATACATCAAGCTCCTGAAACGCGCTCATGCACAGGATGCGCTGCCCGCATCCGTGCCTTAATCCAACAGGATGCGCCGCCCGCATCCGCGCCTTAACCCGAACGTCACGTATGACGCGCAAAGGGCGGCGCAGAACTCGCCACCCCCGAATTTCATCCAACCGGTTACGACCTCATAGCCCGCAGGCTGTTAAGCGTCGATTAACCCTGTTTTTGCAGCCAAACCATGGGTCTGGCGAGTCATTTCACGGCTCCGGTCGCCGCCGTCCGCATCATTTTTTGCTTGCGCATCGCCCTTACATGCTGCGCTGGAACCGACCCGAAGACTCGCCGAACCCCTCGATCAATGCCTCGGTTCCGTCCATTTCGGCCATCCTGGCCTTAACGTCCCGCAGCCACGCCAAATTGGCCTCACTGGCCTCGTCGCCCAAGGCCAGTTCAGCATCCTTCAATTCCCTAAGTAAGGAGTGCCATTGGCGATGCAAGGAGACGAGCTGGCGCCAGGTGGAAAGAACATCCTCGCGCGCCGCGCCGGCTTGCGCGCCCCACACCGCCTGCGTCGTGATCGCCCGCTCAACTCGTTGAAGAGCTTGCGAAAATCCGCCCGCTTCGAGATCGGCGCGCATTCTGGCGCTGTGCCCGGCGGGCTCCTCGCCATGATGGTCGTCATGGCCGAAGGCGGCGATGATCCCGGCGCGCAGTTTGTGCGCCTCGGGATGGGCCAGTTCCAGCGCCGCGACCTCCTCCAGATGGTCGTGCAGGAGCCAGGGGTGGTTGATCAGCGATTGCAGGATCAGCGCCTCGCGGCGGGAGATCGCGCTGCGCTGGCCGCGCATGATCGGGCTCAGGGCGAGTTGAGGGCTGGTGGCCTGATATGGCCCGCGGTTGATGGACCGGCTGGCGGCGGCGTTGGCCGAACGGCCATTGGGGCTCGCGAAACGGCCGGCAGCGCCCGAGGCGTAGGAACCGCGCGGAGCAAAACGGCGGCCTGATTCACCGGTGAAATTCCCGCCACGAAAATTACCCCTGCCGTAGCCGCCACGGCCGTCTTGCGGCGCGAAGGTCTGCTGCAGGCGCCCGGCAAGATCCTGGCGATAATAGCGCCGCACCACCTCGTCGCGGATGCCGCCTGCGAGTTCGCCGATCCGCGTTTCCAGCGCCGCGCGCCGCTCCGGCGTGGCGTAGGAACCACCCTCGATCTCGCGCGACCAGATCACGTCCGCAAGCCCGCGTGCGGCCGCGATTACTTCCTCGATCGCGGCCCGCCCGCCGGTGCGTGCGAGATCGTCCGGATCCTGTCCTTCCGGCAACAGCGCAAAGCGCAGGCTCTTGCCGGGCTTAAGATGCGGCAGCGCCAGATCGGCCGCGCGCCACGCCGCCTTCTGGCCGGCGCGATCGCCGTCGAAACAGAGGATCGGCTCGTCCGCCATTTTCCAGAGCAGCGCGAGCTGGTTTTCGGTCAGGGCCGTGCCGAGCGGCGCGACGCTGCCGGCAAAGCCCGCCGTGACCATCGCGATGACGTCGATATAGCCCTCGACCACGATCAACGGGCTGCCGTTATGCGCCGCCTGCCGCGCGGAGCCGAGATTGTAGAGATTGTCGCCCTTGTGAAACAGCGGGGTTTCCGGCGAGTTCAGGTATTTTGCCGGGACGTCCTTTTCCAGCGCGCGGCCGCCGAATGCGATCACCCGGCCGCGATGGTCGGCGATCGGAAACATCACGCGGTCGCGGAAGCGGTCATACGGCAGCGGGATATCTTCGCCCGAGACCAACAGCCCGGCCTCGACCATGTCCTCGACCGGAATGCCCTGGCCGCCCAGGAATTCCTTCAGCGCAAAGCGCTCGCCCGCTGCATAGCCGATCCGGAACTGCAATTGCGTCCCGGGCGCAATGGCGCGGTCGGCGAGATAGCCGCGCGCCTTGGCGCCGCCCCGCGAGGCGAGCGTGTCGGCGAAGAATTTCGTCGCCATCTCCATCACATCATAGAGCGTCTTGCGGCGCTGCTCATGCCGCGCGGCATCGGGCGTCGCCGCCGGCAGCGCAAGCCCCGCCATCGAGGCCAGCCGCTCGACGGCTTCCGGAAAGGAAACCCCTTCGGTCTCCATGACGAAGTCGAAGATGTTGCCGTGCTTGCCGGTCGAGAAGTCGTGGTAGAACTGCTTCTGGTCGTTGACGGTGAACGAGGGCGTCTTTTCCTGCTGGAACGGCGACAGCCCCTTGTACTCGCGCCCCGCCTTCTTCAGCTTGACGCGGCGACCCACGACCTCCGAGACCGGAAGCCGGGCGCGCAGCTCGTCGAGGAATTGGGGCGTAAAGCGCATGGTGTGAGAGTGAGCGAGTCCGTGGCGGCTGGCAACCGAGCAGGGATACAGGGTGGCCCGCGCAAAACAGGAAGATTCGTGCGATTCTCGCCGCTATTCACAGGGGCCGGGAGCCATTAAAGCTATTTCGGCACGACGCTTCGGCGGGCGGCCATCAGGAAATACCTTTGAACGCTTCCGGCGACACACCCCTGCTCCTCGACGAGTCAGATGTTCCACCGGTTCTTGAGCTCAATGCCGCGGGGCGTTCGCCGTTTCTGTTGACCTGCGACCACTTTGGCCGCCTGATTCCACGCGTGCTCGGCGATCTCGGGCTGCCCGAAGACGAACTGGCGCGCCACATCGCCTGGGATATCGGCATCGCCGGCGTGGCCGAGACTTTGTCGAAGCAACTCGACGCGCATCTGGTGGCGCAGCGCTATTCGCGGCTGGTGATCGACTGCAACCGCCCGCCTCATGTCGCAAGCTCGATTCCGATCATCAGCGAAGCCACCACCATCCCCGGCAATGACGGAATTTCGCGCGAGGCCGCCGCGCTGCGGCGGGCGCAGATCTTCGAACCCTATCACCGGCGCATCGACGAGATCATCGACCGGCGCAACGCGGCCGGCCGACCCACGGTGCTGGTGTCGCTGCACAGCTTCACGCCGGTTTATGCCGGGATCGCGCGGCCGTGGCATGTCGGCACGCTCTACCATCGCGACACGATGCTGCCGCCGCTGCTGCTAAAGCTGTTTCGCGCCGAGGGCGATCTGGTGGTCGGCGACAACGAGCCCTACGCGGTCAGCGACGAGACCGACTACACCATTCCCGTGCATGGCGAGGCGCGCGGCTTGATGAATACCGGCATCGAAATCCGCCAGGACCTGATCGGCGACCAGGCCGGCCAGCGCCAATGGGCGGCGCGGCTGGCGCGGATTTTTACGGGGATCGAAGCCGAATTGAAGGCCGAGATGCTGATCTAGCGCGAGCGCGTCAGCGCCAGCCAGATGCCGCCGCCGATCATGAAGCCGCCGGAGACCCGCGACAATAGTCGCGTGCGGTTGGCCGAGAAGATCGCACGCGCGCGTCCCGACAGCAGCGCGTACATCGCATCCGTCAGCCCCGCGATCACCATGAAGGTGACGCCGAGCACGGCGACTTGCGAGAAATGATCGCGGTTCAGGTCCATGAACTGCGGAATGAACGCACCGAAGAACACCAGCACCTTCGGATTCGACAGCAGCACCAGCAGCCCTTGCAGGAAAAATCCGCCGCGCGGCGGAGGCGGCGGCTGGTCGGCGTTGATGCCCTCCACCGGAAATCGAATGAGCCTGATGCCGAGCCAGACCAGATAGGCCGCGCCGGCAAACCGCACCCAATCGAACCAGTAACCCATCGTCGCCATCAGCGAGGTCAGGCCGATGCCGACGATGCCGATCACGATCGCAAGGCCCAATTGCGCGCCGGCGATATTGATCAGCGCCGCGCGGCTGCCATGGCGCAGCCCGTTGGCGATCACCAGCGTCACCATCGGTCCTGGCAACAGCGCCAGCGCAATGCAGGCGGCGACAAAGGCGAGATAGACTTGAAGCGACATGGGGAAGATCCGGATCGCGTCGTGGCCGGGTTCATCCCTCCACGTCCTGCTTCAGACGATATTAAAGACGTCGATGCCCGGAACAAGCCCGCAAGGATCCTGCGCGGCAAACGCGGGTTGCGGAAAACACGCCCTTGACATGCAACCATTTGGTTGCCTATCATCGTTGCAATGGATCCTGGCCATGGATGAAGTCTTCAAAGCGTTGGCCGACGCTTCGCGACGGTCGTTGCTGGACCGCCTTCATGCCAACAACGGACAGACGCTGAACGAATTGTGCGAAGGCCTCGCCATGACGCGGCAGGCCGTGACCAAGCACCTTGCAATTCTCGAAGCCGCCAATCTCGTCACCACGCTCCGGCAAGGCCGCGAGAAGCTGCACTACCTCAATCCCGTGCCGATCCATCAGATCGGCGAACGATGGATCAGGAAGTTCGAGCGCGGCAGGCTCGCCGCGCTCGGCGAATTGAAACGACGACTGGAGAAGCGTGATGCGTAAGCCCGAATTCGTCTATGTCACCTATATCGAGACCACGCCGGAGAAACTATGGGAGGCGCTGACCGACCCCGCTTTCACCGAGCGCTACTGGTTCGGCGCACGGCTCGAATCCGACTGGAAGGTCGGATCGACGTTCGAGATGTTGCGCAGTGACGGCACGATTTCGGACCGAGGCAAGGTCGTCGAATTCGATCGCCCACGGCGGCTCGCCTACACCTTCGTCAACATTTCGGAGAAGTACAAGGACGACCGTCCGGCGCTCGCGACCTTCGTGCTCGAGCCCTACGGCAAACTGGTCAAGCTGACATTGACTCATGAAGGCTTTGTCGAAGGCAGCAAATTCCTCGACGGCATCTCCAGGGGATGGCCGGCCATTCTTTCCAGCCTCAAGAGCATCCTCGAAACCGGGCATCCACTCGAAATCCCGTTCGAAGCGCTCAAATTCGAGGATTGAAGATGGATATCACCCGTTTCAAACCCGCGACCGTCTACACGATCTATATCGCCTCCACGCCGGAGAAGGTGTGGCAGGCGCTGACCACGGCGGAATTCAGCCGGAAATATTTCTTCGGCAACACCGTCAATATCGAACTGCGGGTCGGCGGCGCCTTCATCGTGCGCACGCCGGACGGCGCGCTGCATATCAGCGGCGAGGTGTTCGAATGCGATCCGCCGCGCAAGCTGACCCACAGCTTCAACGTCAACTGGCCCGCACTGATCGAAACCCTCGGGCCGACCCTGGTGAGCTATGAGATCGAACAAGCGGGTCAAGCCGTCAAGCTCACGATGACCGAGTCGCACGACCGGCCGCTCGACGACGACATCCTCTCCGGCGGCCGCCAGGGCTGGCCCGCGATCCTCTCCAGCCTCAAGAGCCTGCTGGAGACCGGCGAGCCGCTGACCGTGCAGATGGCTCCGCCGCAACGGATGCTGGAGGCGCTGAAACGGTTGGGGATTGCGACGCCGTAGCGTGTTAGGGACGCAGCCACATCGCAAGCGACGGTATCCAGAAATAATATGCGTTCAGGAAACGACAGCCTGCCGCGCAGGCTCGGATTCGTGGCCCCGCCGGGCTCAATTGATATTCACGCACCGCCGTGGCAGACCACCGAATCGCATATTTTGAGTCATTGTCTGGCCATCAAGTTTTCGGAGACGGCTGGGGAATTGCCGTCAGGATTGAGGAATTACCATCAAATATGGGGGAGCAGCCGATGATCCGCCGACTGTGGTTCGTAGCGTGGGCGTTGAGCCTCTTTTTTTCCCTGCTGGTTGCAGCCGGGGCTCAGGCTCAGACCGCACAGGCGCCGACATCGCCCAATCCAGCTCCTTCGGGTGCGCAAGCCACCGCACAGCCAGCAAAACCGCCCGCCTCTCCGATCAACACGGCCGAGATCGTTGCACGTGCCAACAACAGCGTCGGCGTTGACATCGAGAAGAAGATCAAGGGTTGGCAACAGGAGCTTTCGCGTCTGGAGAGCGACCTGCAAAAGGAAGGCTTGCGCTATTCGGAACTGAACGACTTCCGTGACAAGCTCCAGGGCGTTCGCGGCGAGATTGGGAGCTTCCGCACGCATCTTGAACCTGCACTCGCGACCGCCAGGGACCAAGTGGGCTTGCTCGGGCCGGCACCGGCCGCCGGTCAACCACCCGAGCCGGACGACGTAGCACGAATTCGGGCTGACCGGACCTACTACCTCGGGGTGTTGACCGGAGGTCAGAAAGAGATCGACTCCGCCAACCTGCGCATCGACAAGCTCGTCGATACCATCCAGGACATCCGTCGAAAGAATTTCGCGACGCGCCTGTTGCAGCCGGTCCCTGGCATCTATTCGTCCGCGACCTGGTCGAGAGTGCCGGACTATGTCCCATCGGCCACATACCGGGTTCGCGACATCATCGCCGGCTGGTGGGGCGGTCTCGACGATCAGGACGAGGTGTTGCTCGTCGCTTTCGAAGCCGGACTGCTCCTGCTCGGGCTCGCTGTTGCCGCCGCCTTCGGAACCTGGCGGTTGCGCCGCCGGCCGTCCGAGGACGTTGATCAGCCCTT
>JAGXAF010000156.1 GCA_018971675.1 Bradyrhizobium sp. | reverse complement strand
CTGCGATTGGTAGCGAGAGAGGGACTCGAACCCCCGACCCCAGGATTATGATTCCCGTGCTCTAACCAGCTGAGCTACCTCGCCACGCTTCGCCGTCACGGCTCTTTATACCGCACGCGCGAACGCGCGGCATATAAGAAATCGCTCAAGGGCATGTCAAGCAAACCCAAGGGGCCGGCCAAACCTTCCAGCGAAGCGTTCGAGGCCAGTCGCTATTTGGGCCGGACGTTGGGATCGCCGCCCGGACTGCCGGGCGGCGGGATCACCGGCGTGTTGCCGGTCTCGGGGGTGGGGGCGCGCATCTGCGGGTCGACGCCTGAAGGCGGGCATAGCACACCGTCCGACTTCGCCAGTCTGTCGCCCAATGGCGCCTGGCCCGTGGTGGTATCGTTCGGCGCGATATTGCCTTGCGGCGTCGTTTGCGTCGGCGCGCAACCGGCAGTGTGGTCGGGCGCCGGCGGGGCAGTCCGTGCCGGCGGGGTCGCCGGCGTCGGCGGAGCCTGCGCCGCGGCCACACCGGATGCCGCGATCAGCACACATGACAGAAAGAGCGCGGGTTTCAGCTGCATGCAGGGCAACGGCCTGCGAGCGCGGATGTTCCCCGGGGCGGACGCTGCTTCAACGCTGCCAAAAGCCGGTTCCGACGCGCGACGGTTCGGGATCTTCAGGATTTGCGGTAGCGGATCAGCGAAAAATGTCCCATCGGCGGCATCGGGCGCCGCTCGGCCAGGCTGACGCCGCCATGTTTTGCCGCCCAATCGGCCAGCCGCGCCCACGGGAATTCCGGTCGCCAGCCGAGCCGCCGCGCCAATGGGGCAAACGCCAGTTCGAACAGACGGCGCGGGCCGTTTTCGGCGCCGATGTGATTGACCAGGATAAGTTCTCCGCCCGGCTTCAGCACACGAATGAAATCATCCAGCGTGCGCTCCGGATCGGGCACCGCAGTGATGACATATTGCGCCACCACGGCGTCGAAAAACCTGTCGGGGAACGCGAGGTTCTTCGCATCCATCACCGCAAGCGTCTCGACATTGGCTAGACCGAGCGCGATCACGCGCTGCTGCGCCTTGCGCAACATCGGTTCGGAAATATCGACCCCGCACAATCGCGTGGTCGGCGAATAATCCGAAAGTGACAACCCGGTGCCGACGCCGACATCGAGAATCCGGCCGCCGATCCTGTCGGCCTCCGCGATGGTCGATTGGCGGCCATGGTCGAACACCTTGCCGAAAACGAGATCGTAGACCGGCGCCCAGCGGCCATAAGCCTTTGCGACCCCCGCGCGGTCGATGTCCCCAGCCATGCTCTCGAGCCTTGAATCCTATCCGCGCACCGCCTCGATCAGCGGCTGCATCGCAGCCCTGGCCGTGGCGCCGCTCGCGGTAGCGCTCTGGATGAACCCGCCGCCGAGCACGCGCGCCTGCCCTGAAGGCGCATCGTAGAAAACACAGGCCTGACCGGGAGAAACACCCTCCTCGCCCGCGACCAGTTCGACCTCATAACCGCCCTCGGCGGCGCGCAACCATGCCGGCTGCGGTGCCCGCGTCGATCGCACCCGTACAAAAATCTCGAGCCCGTTGCCGATCGCGTGATCCAGCGTGCCGTCGCCGATCCAGTTGACCTCGCGCAGCACGATGTGATCCATCCGCAAGGCTTCGCGCGGCCCTACCACGACGCGGCGGCTTGCGGCGTCGAGCCTGATAACATAAAGCGGCGCGCCCGCGGCGATGCCGAGGCCCTTGCGCTGGCCGACGGTGAAATGAACGATACCACGATGCCGGCCGATCACATGCCCGTCGAGGTCGACGATGTCGCCGGGATCGATCGCGTTCGGCCGTAACTGCCCGATGACGTCGGTATAGCGGCCGGTGGGCACGAAGCAGATATCCTGGCTGTCGCGCTTGTCCGCAACATCGAGGCCGAAACGCCGCGCCAGTTCGCGAGTCTGTGGCTTGGTCATGTCGCCGAGCGGAAAGCGCAGATAATCGAGCTGTTCGCGGGTGGTCGCGAACAGGAAGTAGCTCTGGTCGCGATCGGCATCGGCCGCGCATACCAGCGCGCGCGACCCGTCAGGCATGCGGCGCGAGGCGACGTAATGCCCGGTCGCCAGCGTTGAAGCACCAAGTTCGCGCGCGGTCTTGAGCAGATCGCGAAACTTGATCAGACGGTTGCACTCGATGCAGGGCACCGGCGTTTCGCCAGAAGCGTAGCTGTCGGCGAAATTGTCGATCACCGACTCGCGAAAGCGGCTCTCATAGTCCAGCACGTAATGCGGGATGCCGATCCGCTCGGCGACGCGGCGAGCGTCGTGAATATCCTGTCCGGCGCAGCAGGCGCCCTTGCGGTGGGTGGCCGCGCCATGATCATAGAGTTGCAACGTGATGCCGATGACGTCGTAGCCTTCCGACTTCAACAGCGCCGCCGTCACCGAGGAATCGACGCCGCCGGACATGGCAACCACAATCCTGGTGTCCTGCGGACGGCCTTCGATATCCAAACTGTTGCGCATGTTCCGGTCATCGATGCGGTCGCGGCGGCATCGAACCCGTCGCGGCCAGAGGGTGCCTTGCACCTGTTCCGGATACGCGAGATTGCCCTGGCGGAACGGTTGGAAAGCCATCCTTTAATATAGGCCGTATTCCGGTCAGGCAATCACGGCGGCCGGGGTTTCGGACACTCCTGAACGGCAAATCTTGCCGGGGGGCAGAAAAGGAAGCCCTCCGGACTCTCCGGGATTTACTCAGGATAAGTGTAAGCAATTGGAATTTATTGACATTTTATATTTAGACGGCTGGCCTGGTCCTTGCTGATCTCTCGCCAGGATTAATCCCGAGAGGCCCCGTTCGTGCACAGTGTCGCGTCAGAAGCATCGACCAACGTGTCTTTTCAGGGCGCGCCGCCGAAACCGGCACGCTCGGCGCCCGACTCATCGCAAGCCGGCGGCATTTTCGGCAACCTGATCGACAACAATGCCGCTGCGGGGACCAACGCGCCGCCGTTACCGCAGCCGCCGCAGAGCCAATCGGCGCCCCCACCGCGCAGATCCAGCAGCAATTCGGCTGCCGACAACAACAGCAACAATCAACCGGCGACACCACCCGCCAACAACACTTCCGGCAATCCGGGTCCCCCGGCCGCGTCGTCGTCCAACGCCAATAGCGCCACCGGAAACGACACGCCGCCCGGTTCCCGATCGAAATCCTCTTCGTCGACGGCCGATAGCTCGAAATCGAGTTCCACGTCAGGCGACGCCTTGGCCAGTGCTTCCACCACGGCTGCCGACCCTACGCAACAAGGCACCACCGTCATCACGCCGACCCCCGTCGCGGTGGTGATCCCCGTTACTGTTGCGATAACGCCGATGCCCGCTGCTGCCACGCCAACCGGCGGCACGGCGCCGCTCGCGATCGCCGCCGCCGCGCTCGCAGCCAGCCAGTCGGCGGCAGCGCCGGCTGTGACGGCACCGGTTGCGGCAGCATCATCTGCGGTACCACCAGCCGCGGCACCGCAGGCGCAGGCCACGATCGCTGCCGCAACGGCCGGCGCGGCCGCCCCGACAGCCGCAACGCCACACGCCCCGACCGACGCCGTATCGACGACGAAGACCATCGCAACCGATACACCTTCAAACCGTCCGGCAACGCAGGCCGGCATCGCCGCGCCCGCCGACGCCACGGCGGCTGCAGCGGTCGCCGGCACAGCACCTGCCCCGAAAGCGCCGGTCGCCAAGACCGCGACACCAACCAACAGCAAGACGTCGGAGAACCCGGACGCCTCAACCCAGGCGAGCCCGACCGCAACCGCCACGCCACAGCCGGTCACCGCTGGAAAGCAGGCCACCACGGAAAGCGCCCCCGGCGCGGCGAATGCCGACGGCGCAGCCAGCGCACCGGCAACGCCGGCGACAGCCGTGCCGGCGCATGATCATCCCACAACAACGACCACCGAGCATCCGGCAACAGCTTCCGCCGACGGCAATGCGCAGGCGCCGGGGACCTTTTCCCTGCAACTTCCCACCACAACAACCAGTCTTGTTCCCGCGGGAGCCTTGACTGCCACGGCTGCGACCAGCGCGGCGGTGCCGTTGAGCGGGCTCGCCGTCGAGATCGCGGCATCTGTCAGGAACGGCAAGAGCAACTTCGAGATCCGGCTCGACCCGGCCGATCTCGGCCGCATCGACGTTCGCATCAGTGTCGACAGCAGCGGCCAGATGACCTCGCATTTGGTGGTCGAAAAGGCTGAAACGCTGTCCATGCTGCAACAGGACGCTCCGCAATTGCAGCAGGCCCTTAACGACGCCGGGTTCAAGACCGGCGATAGCGGGCTGCAGTTCAGCCTGCGCGACCAGTCTTCTTCCGGCCAGAACAGCGGCAACGATACCAACCGTAATGCGCAGCGGTTGATCGTCAGCCCCGTGGATACTGTTGTTGCCGCACCCGCGGGACGAACCTACGGCCGGATGCCTGGATCAAGCAGCGGCGTAGACATCAGCGTTTGAGGAGACCGTCATGACCACCACCGCAGCAGCGGCAAACACAGCTTCGCCGATCGTTTCGGGTACGACGCCGCTGCCGACAGGGTCGTCGACGTCCACGGCGGCGGCGACCAACGCGCTGGCCTCGCAACAGATCGCTGGCAACTTCCAGAGCTTCCTGCAGTTGTTGACCACGCAGCTGCAGCACCAGAACCCGCTCAGTCCGCTGGACACCAACCAGTTCACCCAGCAACTGGTCGAATTCGCCGGCGTCCAGCAACAGCTCAACACCAACAGTTCGCTGGCGACGCTGGTTTCCCTGCAGCAGACCGCGCAATCGACGCAGGCGCTGGGCTTCGTCGGCAAGACCGCGGTGGTCTCCGGCAACACCGCTGCGCTGACCAACAGCACGGCAACCTGGCAGCTCAGCGTTCCAACCGCCTCCACCGTCAACGTCACCATCGCCAGCAGCACCGGCCAGACCGTGTTCACCGGCAGCTACAGCGCCGCTGCCGGCAACAACCAGCCGTTCGAATGGCACGGTCAGGGCAATGACGGCACCCACTGGCCCGACGGCAACTATACCCTCACCGCGACCGCCAAGGATGCCGGCGGCAATACGGTGGGGATCACGAGCGCGATCGAGGGCACCGTCAGTTCGGTCGACCTCACCCAGTCCCCGCCCCTGTTGTCGATCGGTGGCCGGACCTACACCGTCAGCCAGATCCAGAGCATCGTGGACTAAAACTTTTCGAGCGAAGCACGCCCTCGGACTTGATCCGTGGGTGGACACCGGTTCGCGTAAAGAAAACGCGTCAGAACAAGGGTCTAGGGCCCCGTTCCGATCTCATCGGAACGGAAAGGGCTCCAAGAAAAGGGCTCCAAGAGAAGCGCTGTCGGCACCTCGCGCTCGCTGGCTCGGCGGTCTGTCCACCCCCCAAATCGACCGATCCGGGCGCCAGAAACCGCGCCCGGATGCCTGTCGTCACGGCATTTTCAAGGAAATTCACATTGAAGCCTTAGGCTTAGGCAAATTTTAAGTCGGGAGATTTAGGCTATTCGGGTGAGTTCAGTGGTTGAGAGTTTGTGAGTACGCCATGACAGAACCCCATCGCCCGAGGGTAAAATACGTCATCGGGCCTGATGGCAGTCCGTTAACGATTGCGGATTTGCCCGCGCCCGGAACCAAACGGTGGGTTATTCGCCGTAAAGCCGAAGTTGTTGCCGCTGTCCGCGGCGGTCTGCTCTCCCTCGAGGAGGCGTGCAGCCGTTACACGCTGACGGTCGATGAATTCCTGTCCTGGCAGTTCTCGATCGATCAACACGGCCTTGCCGGCTTGCGCACCACCCGCATCCAGCAATATCGCCAATAAGTTCTCAAACCTTTCGAATTTGACGAAGATCGGCCTCATTCAGTGAAGCCGATCTTTTTCATTTTGGCGGTTTCGTGGCGACCCTTAACCATCGTTAACCAGATGGAAACCATCCCATAGGCAATAATTGCCCACTTCGGCTTTGGCGCCGAATCTCGGGGGCGGTTGGTTTTGCAGAGTCTGTTGAGCTTTCTCAAGGGCCTGGGCGCCTCTCGGCTGATGGCGATGTTCGCGGTGACCGCGGCGCTGATCAGCTTCTTCGCCTTTGTCATCATTCGCGTCACTACGCCGCAGATGACCACCCTCTTTACAGATCTTTCCCTTGAAGACTCCTCCGCCATCATCAAGGACCTGGAGCGCCAGGCAATCCCCTACGAGATGCGCAGCGACGGCACCGTGATCATGGTGCCCAAGGACAAGGTCACCCGGCTGCGCATGAAGCTCGCCGAAGGCGGCCTGCCCAAGGGCGGCGGCGTCGGTTACGAGATATTCGACAAGTCCGACGCGCTCGGCACCACCAGTTTCGTCCAGAACATCAATCATCTGCGGGCGCTGGAGGGCGAACTCGCCCGTACCATCCGCGCCATCGACCAGATTCAGGCCGCCCGGGTCCATCTGGTGCTGCCGGAGCGGCCGCTGTTCGCCCGCGAGACTCCCGAGCCGTCGGCCTCGATCGTGGTGCGTGTGCGCGGCACGCTCGAACCGCAGCAGATCCGGGCGATCCGCCATTTGGTCGCCTCCGCCGTGAGTGGCCTGAAACCGCAACGGGTGTCGATCGTCGACGAGGCCGGCCAGCTTCTGGCCGACGGCGAAGGCACCGACAACGAGAACATCATCGGGGACGAGCGCCGGACCGCGTTTGAAAAGCGGATGCGCAACGAGGTCGAGGCGATCGTGTCCTCCGTGGTCGGCGCCGGCCGCGCGCGCGTCCAGCTCTCCGCCGACTTCGACTACAACAAGATCACCCAGACTTCGGACAAGTTCGATCCGGAAGGCCGGGTGCTGCGCTCGACCCAGACCCGGGAGGAATCCTCCTCCACCGTCGACAATAACGGTCAGGTCACCGTCAATAACGAACTGCCGGGCAACCAGCGGCCGGACGGGGCGTCGAACCCCAAGGACCAGAGCAAGAAATCCGAGGAAACCAACAACTACGAGATTTCCCACACCACCAAGACCGAAGTGACCGAAGCCGGAAGGGTCAACCGCATCTCGGTCGCGGTGCTGGTCGACGGCATCTACACCAAGAACGCAAAAGGCGAGATGGTCTACCAGGAGCGCAGCAAGGATCAGCTCGAGCGCATCGCCACCCTGGTGCGTTCGGCGATCGGCTTCGACCAGAAGCGCGGCGACCAGGTCGAGGTCGTCAACCTCAAATTCGCCGAAGCGCCGGCGGTGGTCCCGATCAACGAGCCGACCGGCCTTTTAGGCATGCTGCAGTTCACCAAGGACGACGTGGTGTATTTCATCGAACTCGCCATGATGATGCTGCTCAGCCTGGTGGTGCTGTTCGTGGTGATCCGGCCGCTGGTCAGGCGCATCCTAGCCTCCGAAGTGATCCCGGCGCTGACCGGCGACGATGCGGCGCTGGCATTGAGCGAGCAGGCCAGCCAGGTCCCGGTGCCCACCGTTCCCAGCATGATCGACGTCGCCCAGGTGCAGGGTCAGGTTCATGCGCAGACGGTGCATCGCGTCGGCGAACTGGCCGAGCGCAACCCGGGCGAAACCGCCAACATCGTGCGTCAGTGGCTCACGGAACAGGCAGCGTGATCCGACATGGCCCTTCCCGCTCCCAGCAACAACGCCAACGACATCAACACCGTGATCGCCACGCTGGCGAGCCGTCAGGGCAACCGTCCGAAAGCGCCGCCGCTGACCGGTCCAAAACGCGCCGCGATCCTGATGCTGGCGCTCGGCGAACAATATGGCGGCAAGGTGTGGTCGCTGCTCGACGATGACGAAGTGCGCGAGCTGTCGATCGTGATGTCGACGCTCGGCACCGTGGAAGCCGAAGTGGTGGAAGACCTGATGCTTGAGTTCGTGTCGCGGATGTCGGCCTCCGGCGCGCTGATGGGAACGTTCGACGGCACCGAGCGGCTGCTGCAGCAATATCTGCCGCCTGACCGCGTCAGCGGCATCATGGACGAGATCCGCGGCCCCGCCGGGCGCAACATGTGGGAAAAGCTTTCCAACGTGCAGGAAGAGGTGCTCGCCAACTATCTGAAGAACGAATATCCGCAGACCATCGCGGTGGTGCTGTCGAAGCTGAAGCCCGAGCACGCCGCGCGCGTGCTCGCGATCCTGCCCGAGGACATGGCGCTCGACGTGGTCAACCGCATGCTGCGGATGGAGGCGGTGCAGAAGGAAGTGATCGAGCGGGTCGAACAGACGCTGCGCACCGAATTCATGTCGAACCTGTCGCAGACCCGCCGCCGCGACGCCCACGAGGTGATGGCGGAAATCTTCAACAATTTCGACCGCCAGACCGAAACCCGCTTCCTCTCCGCGTTGGAACAGGAGAACCGCGACGCGGCCGAGCGCATCAAGGCGCTGATGTTCACCTTCGACGATCT
>JAGXAF010000155.1 GCA_018971675.1 Bradyrhizobium sp. | reverse complement strand
ACCCCGCATGGCGAGGTGGTGGTTTCGATGCGCCGGCTCGACAAGATCCGCGAGATCGACGCCGCCTCCAACACCATGACCTGCGAGGCCGGCGTGGTGCTGCTGGTCGCACAGCAGAAGGCAGCCAGCGTCGACCGGCTGTTTCCGCTGTCGCTTGGCGCGGAAGGAAGCTGCACGATCGGCGGCAATCTCTCCACCAATGCCGGCGGCACGGCTGCATTGGCATATGGCGCGGCGCGCGAGATGGCGCTGGGGCTCGAAGTGGTACTGGCCGACGGCCGGATCCTGAACCTGCTGTCAAAATTGAAAAAGGACAACACAGGCTACGATCTGCACAATCTGTTCATCGGGGCCGAGGGCACGCTCGGCTTCATTACCGCGGCGACGCTGAAACTGTTTCCGCGGCCGCGCGCGATAGAGACCGCCTTTGTCGGCCTGAAATCGCCGGCGCAAGCCCTGAAACTGCTGACGCTGTCGCAGCGCATCGCGGCCGGTAACCTGACCAGCTTTGAACTGCTCGCCGACATCGCCGTCGATTTCAGCGTTCGTCACGGCATCGACGTCCGCAATCCTATGGCAAGCCAGCATCCATGGTATGTGCTGATGGAGTTGTCGTCGCCCTATGACGACGCCCGCGCCGCGCTCGAATCTATTCTCGCTCAGGGCTTGGAGGACGGCATCCTCGATGACGCCGTGATCGCGGCAAGCCTGAGCCAGCGCCAGGCGTTCTGGAAGCTGCGCGACGAGATGTCGGCGGCGCAGAAGCCGGAAGGCGGCTCGATCAAGCACGACATCTCGGTGCCGGTCGCAGCCGTACCTGATTTCATCGCCGAGGCCGATGCCGCGGTGGTAAAGCTGATCCCGGGCGCGCGTCCGGTGCCGTTCGGCCATCTCGGCGACGGCAATATCCACTACAATGTCAGTCAGCCCGTCGGCGGCAATGCCGCTGACTTTCTCGCGCGCTGGCACGAGGTCAACGCGGTGGTGTTCGGAATCGTGATGCGGATGGGCGGATCGATTTCAGCCGAGCACGGCATCGGCGTGCTCAAGCGCGATGAATTGCCCGAGGTGAAGGACAAGGTCGCAATCGAGTTGATGCGCGGCATCAAGGCGATGCTCGATCCGCTTGGCATCATGAATCCCGGCAAAGTGCTGTGATGGCGTCGGCAAAACAGAGAGTCCTTTTCAAAACAAAGAGCCCTTTTTCAAAACAAAGAGCCCTGCCCCTCATTGCCGGTCAGTGGGGCTGGCTTGCGCGGCATGGCGCGCTTTGCCACGACAGGTTTCTCGGCCGCGCGCTGCTCGTCGGTAATTGGCAGCAGCAACTGCGCATCGTCGTTGGCAACGCGATTAACCCTGGTTGAAATCTCGTGCCAGGCGAATTCGCCTTCGCGCGGTGCGATCAACAGCGCCATCGCCGTCTCGACGTCATAGGCGCGGCCGTCCAGCCAGCGATCGAAATCAACAGGCCTGATGGTCACCGGCACACGGTGATGCAACACCGCCAGATCGGGGCTCGCGGCTGCCGTGACGATCGCCACCGTGTCCATTTCCTCACCATTGGGACCCATCCAGGTCTCGGACAGCGCGGCGAAGCCGAATGGCTGTCCGTCGCGGCGATGGATGAAATAAGGCCGCTTGCGATTTTCGAAACCATGCCACTCATAATAGCCGTCGGCCGGGATCAAGCAGCGCCGCCGCTTGATCGCATTCTTGAACGCGGGCTTTTCCAGCAAGGTTTCCGACCGCGCATTGATCACCAGCGAGAACTGCCGCGGATCCTTGACCC
This sequence comes from Bradyrhizobium sp., assembly GCA_018971675.1. Taxonomy (GTDB): domain Bacteria; phylum Pseudomonadota; class Alphaproteobacteria; order Rhizobiales; family Xanthobacteraceae; genus Bradyrhizobium. Next base: position 6,641 of record JAGXAF010000155.1, on the reverse strand, counting down.
AGGCCGGCAACAGCCCCCAGCGCATCAGCCGAAAATGCCGGACGCCATTTTCAATGATGATCACGGGCACCGGCTGGGTGGGTGCCACATTAAACCGCGGCGGGAAATTCGGCTGTTCCGCATAGCCAAATAGCTGCCGCAAGGCCTCTGGGGGCGTGGTAATGACGAAGCGTCCGCACATTCTGGAGCCCAAATAGCTATCCGTTCAGCACCTTTTAACCTCGACCAGTAAAGACTGGAACGGATGACCTCAATGGCCGCGCCACCGCTGCGATCCGATCGCCAGATCCCGACCCCCCCGCGCCTCACCGAGGCGCGGGCCGAACAGTTGCGCGCCGCCAACATCAATCCGCGTACCGGGCTCGCCACCGATTACCTGAACCATTTCAACGAGGCCATCATGCTGCTGGAAATGATTCCGGACATGCCGGAATGCGCGGAGGATTTCCTCGGTTGGCAGCCACTGTCCTACTGCGAGCATTTCACGGCCTCCAATTTCAAGGCGCGTGATCTGGCGATCGAAGCCTATGGTGCCGCGGATGCCGATATCCGCGCCGAGTTCGACAATCTCACCACCGCGATGACTTCGATCCTGACCGCGGTAGGCGCGGCGATGCGCGAGGCCACAAGGGACAAGACCCGCGCGAGGCTGGCGGAACAGGCCACCGTCTGGGTCAAGCCGCTGGTGGCGCTGGCTGGCGGCGTCATCAACGGCAGTGCCGAGGCCGACGTCGAAACCATCATGAAAAGCAACTGACGGCCCAAGACCGGCAGCCGGATTAGACCTGCGCGGTCGGATCGGGCATGATCCATCCCCGACCTGCCCAGCCCGCCTGCGCACGAATCGATTTGCGAGGCCGCCTTTTCGGAAATCGCGCCTTGGCCGCATTTATCCCGCCGCCGCATCCCCAGCTTGCCGTCAGCGCTGCGATCTTCCGCGACGGCAAGGTCCTGCTGGTGCGACGCGCCAAATCCCCAGCCAATGGGTTTTATTCGCTGCCGGGCGGCCGGGTCGAGTTTGGCGAATCCCTGCACACCGCCCTGCATCGTGAAATTGACGAGGAAACCGGGCTCAGAATCGAGATCGCAGGCCTGGCCGGCTGGCGCGAGGTGCTGCCGGAAACCGGACGCGGGCATTATCTGATTATGTCATTTGCCGCGCGCTGGATCGGGCAGGAACCGCGTCTCAACAGCGAACATGACGACTTCAAATGGCGCGCGCCAGACCGGCTCGGCGACCTCAAGGTCACCGGTGGCCTGCAGGAGGTCATCGATGCCGCCGGACGTCTGATCGAGGCGTCGGGCCGGCTTTGATGGGCTCAAAAAAACGCTGTCAGTCGCGCCTTGCTTCCAGCGTGTTGAGAAGGCATACCGCTAGCCATGCGCGCCCCTCGGCATCAGGGGTTCCGGACCCGTTTATGTCACGTTTCCTGGCTGCCCTCCTGCTGATCACGGTATGCAATCTCGGCTTGGCGCGGGCCGAGGATGCCCCGGCTCCCTTCGACGGCGACCTGCAGCGACTGGCCGAAATCCTCGGCGCATTGCATTACCTGCGCGGCATCTGCGGCACCAATGAAGGTCCAAAATGGCGCAACGAGATGCAGGCGTTGCTTGATGCCGAAACTCCCTCTGGCGACCGCCGGACCCGGATGATCGCAGGATTTAACCGCGGCTATAACGGCTTCCAGCAGACCTATCGGACCTGCACGCCAGCGGCCAGCGTCGCGATCCGGCGCTATGTCGAGGAAGGCGCCAGGATATCGCGCGACCTCACAGCGCGTTACGCCAACTAGCCATTATTGCAGGGCTTTTTCCTTTTGGGTCCCGTCGCGCCAATTCGGGAGCATTGGATCAATCTTTTGCGGTGCCGTTAACCTTTCTTAAAGAACTGGTCTAGGCGGCCCCCTACCGCATGCTAAACACGCTGGTTCAAGGCGCTCCACCCTGGATCGCGCGAACCGCCAAGCCTCGCACAAACGCCAAGCCTGTTGAGCTTCATGAGCCATCCAGTGACCTTCACAACTGCTCGCGACCCGCTGCCCGATCACGAGCAGAAAAAGGCCGCGCTCAGCTATCTCAACGAGGCCTGGGCCGAGGCGCGGCACGACGGCGTCGATGGCGATTGCCTCGCGCAAGCCAGTCTGTTCGCCGCATTCGCCGAACTGGTCGGCACCTATGGCGAAGACGCCGTGGCGAAATTCGTCGAAGGCCTCGCCGCGCGGGTTCGCAACGGCGAATTCTCGGTCACGCTGTCGAAACAATAAGCAATCGTCCGGTTCGAAGGGCGGCCTTCGTGGATACCGTCAGTATTCGCCAGGCGCTTTCAACGTTTCGAGGAACCGCACCGTCTCGCCGCTCGAGGGTGTGGTCAATTCGCCCTGCCACATCACGCGACGGCCACGCACGAAGGTCCCCACCGGCCAGCCCGTGACCCTGACGCCGGCATAGGGCGTCCAGCCGGCCTTCGAGGCCACCCATTCGTCAGTGATGATTTCGCTGCGCTTGAGGTCGACCACGGTGAAATCGGCATCATAGCCAGCGGAGATGCGGCCCTTGCAGGCGATGTTGTAGAGCCGCGCGGGACCGGTGCTGGTGAGATCGACAAACCGCGCCAGTGACAATCGCCCCGCATTGACGTGATCAAGCATCACCGGCACCAGCGTCTGCACGCCGGTCATTCCCGATGGCGAGGCCGGATAGACCTTTGCCTTCTCCTCCAGTGTATGCGGCGCGTGGTCGGAGCCGAGCACATCAACGATGCCCTGCTCGATGCCGCGCCAGATGCCGTCGCGGTGGTCGGCCGAACGCAGCGGCGGATTCATCTGCGCGCGGGTGCCGAGCCGCTCATAGCATTCCGGCGCCACCAGGGTCAGGTGATGCGGCGTCGCCTCGCAGGAGGCGACGTCCTTGTGGTCGCGCAGAAACTCGATCTCTTCGCGGGTCGAGATATGCAGCACGTGGATGCGCTTTCCGGTTTCGTGCGCGAGCTTGACCAGCCGTTGCGTCGCCATCAGCGCCGCGGTCTCGTCACGCCACACCGGGTGGGAGCGAGGATCATTCTCGATCCGTAGCGGCTTGCGTTCATTGAGCCGGTATTCATCCTCGGCGTGGAACGCGGCGCGGCGCCGAATTACTTCAAGGATTCTCCGCAGGCTTTCGTCATCCTCGACCAACAGCGCACCGGTCGACGATCCTATGAACACCTTGACGCCGGCGCAGCCGGGCGCTCGTTCCAGCTCCGGCAACTGCTCCACGTTCTCGCGGGTGCCGCCGATGAAGAAGGCATAGTCGCAATGCATGCGATGATGGCCGCGCTTCACCTTGTCGGTGAAGGCGGCTTCGGTCACCGTCAGCGGATCGGTATTGGGCATCTCGAATACCGCAGTGACGCCACCCATCACGGCGCTGCGCGAACCGGTTTCGAGATCCTCCTTGTGGGTCAGACCCGGCTCGCGGAAATGCACCTGGGTGTCCATCACACCGGGCAGGATGTGCAACCCCTTGCAGTCGATCACTTCAGCCGCCGATCCCTGCGCCAGCGAACCGATCGCGGCGATGCGACCGGCGGTAATGCCGATATCGCGTACGCCCTCGCCGTCCTGATTGACCACGGTGCCGGATTTCAGAATGGTGTCAAAACGCTGATTCATTGGTCCTCGACGCCCGGTTTTGGATGCCTCGCGGGCCTTGTTCCCGATACCTTAGCGCCTTACGTTCCGATGTGATATCGGCAACCAGCGTTTTCCCGGCAAGCAAGACTTCAGGAAGGCCCTACGCGAATGAAAGCAGCGTTTCTACCAGATCGAGGCGTCGTCAAGGTGGACGGCGAGGACGCCCGCAACTTTCTCAACGGCCTCGTCACCACGGACGTGACGTTGGTTCGTCCGGGCCTCGGCCGATTCGGCGCGCTGCTGACGCCGCAAGGCAAGATCACGATCGATTTCATCATCACCGAGGCACCGGCCGACCATGGCGGCGGCTTCCTGATCGACGCTCCCCGCACACTGGCAAAGGCCCTCGCCGACAAGCTCGGCTTCTACAAGCTGCGTGCCAAGGTTACGGTCGAAAATCGGTCCGACGACCTCGGCGTGATCGCGATATGGGATGGCGAGCCTTCCACGAAGCCCGACCTGAGCTTCGCCGATCCACGCCATGCCGCACTCGGCTGGCGTATTCTGGCACCCGAGGGACTCGCGCCGAAAATCGCAGATCTCGCCGGCGCGGAACTGGTCGACAGTGCGGCCTACGATGCGCACCGGATCGCAGCCGGCGTACCCTGCGGCGGCCTCGACTTTGTCTATGGCGACGCGTTCCCTCACGAGACCAACATGGACCGGCTGCATGGCGTCGATTTCGACAAGGGCTGCTATGTCGGACAGGAAGTGGTGTCGCGGATGCAGCATCGCGGCACCGCGCGCACCAGAGCGGTACGGATTACGCTTGACGGCGCGGCCTCCGCGCCCGGCACCGCCGTGGTGGCCGGCGACAAGCCGATTGGCACCATGGGCTCATCAGCAGGCGGCGTCGGTCTCGCGTTGATCCGAACCGACAGGGCAATCGACGCGCTGGATGCCGGAACACCGCTGACGTCGGGCGGCCTGGCGATCCGCATCGCCGATCCCGATGCGTTGCGCGCCGCACCAAAGCAACCCATCGTGTGAGCGAACTGCCATGAGCAGATCAGCGCGGCTGCATGCCGATGGCCTGACGCGGTGTCCATGGCCGGGTGAGGACCCGCTTTACATGGCCTATCACGACACCGAATGGGGCGTGCCGGAGTATGATGATCGCGCGCTGTATGAAAAGCTGATCCTCGACGGTTTTCAGGCCGGCCTTTCCTGGATCACAATCCTGCGCAAGCGCGAGAATTTCCGCAAGGCGTTCGACGATTTCCAGCCCGAGAAGATCGCGCTCTACAATGCCAAAAAAGTCCACGCGCTGATGAACGACATCGGCATCGTCCGTAACCGCGCCAAGATCGAGGGCGCAGTGGCAAGCGCCGGAGCCTACATCAAAATCATGGACGAAGGCCCGGGCCTCTCGAAATTCCTGTGGGACTTCGTCGACGGCAGACCGAAGGTCAACAACTTCAGGACCACTGCCAGCGTTCCGGCCTCGACGCCCGTATCGACCAAAATCTCCAAGGAACTCTCTGCGCGCGGATTCAAATTCGTCGGGCCGACGATTGTCTATGCATTCATGCAGGCGACCGGCATGGTCAACGACCATCTGGTGACCTGCTTTTGCCACGAGACCTGCGGCCGCACGCCGCGCAGCCCTCGCCTCAAGGCCAAATGACAGGCCGGCGACGCGTTGCGTCCGACACTTCACCGCGAGTCTGGCAGCGGATGTTATCGGGGCGACGGCTCGATCTCATGGACCCCTCACCGCTCGATATCGAGATCGCCGATATCGCCCATGGCCTGGCGCGCGTCGCGCGCTGGAACGGGCAGACCTGCGGCGCGCATATCTTCTCGGTCGCGCAGCATACGCTTCTGGTCGAAGCGGTCATGCGCGAGCAGCGACCGCGCGTCGATGCGCGTTTCCGGCTCGCCGCCCTGCTGCATGACGCGCCAGAATATGTCATCGGCGACATGATCTCGCCATTCAAGGCGGTGCTCGGCGGCGACTACAAAGCGGTCGAAAAGCGGCTGCTGTCTGCGATCCATATCCGCTTCGGCCTGCCTGCGACGCTGCCGGACGAAATGACGCAACAGATCAAGGAAGCTGATCGCGGCGCAGCCTATCTGGAAGCAACGCAGCTCGCCGGTTTCTCACAGGCCGAAGCCAAACGTCTGTTCGGCAGCGATCCAGGCTTGCCGCCCTCGACGCAGGAAGACTATCTGACGCCCTGGACCGCGGCCAGGGCCGAGAAGCGATTGCTTGCAAGGTTTGCGGCGCTGTGCCCTTGACGGCGGTTCAACCACAGCTCATTGCGGTCAACACGCGCCAAGATCGCAAAACTGCCGAAATCTGCGTGAGCCGATATCCTTGTTGCCCTTGAAAGAGGAATTTCGAACCGCAGGATCAAACCTGGTATGTGCTTTTAGAAACCCTTAAGCTCTTTCGAACATACTGGAACAGCGAATAGGCACGGCGGTAGCCATTCGTATTCTGGATGTCACACCCAGCGGTTCTCGAACAGAACCCGCATATCCAAAACGACCAGCGCGGACGATCGGGGGGGCCTTCAAGGGCCTCTCCCTCTTGTCGAGGACGCGTTGTCAATGAGATATCACGAACGGAAATCCTTCCTTCTTCGGGAATGGGATCGCTGGCTGCAAACCCAGCCTGATGATCTGCAGCCGACCGCAAGGGACGCGCTGCAGTTCTTTTGTAAACTCCAGGATATGCAGTCTCCCCTGTTGGACTTCCGGCCCAGACGAAATGACAGGTGGCGGGTTATCCACGCCTTGTTGCTGAACGAGGGACGCGTCTCCGATTGATGCCGATCCTGCGGCACATCCATCAAAAATAAACTCCATGCGCAATCAGCATGAGCGTCCCCGGCACCACCGATCCTTCGCGCCCGGCAGCCGGGGTCCATAGCTGGGCTGCTCAAGCGCCGGCCAGACCAACTCGACTTTGATCCTGAGCAAGGCGCGGATCCATCTCCGCACGCTGGTACCGATGATTGCAAG